>JAOAPQ010000411.1 GCA_025462965.1 Bryobacterales bacterium | reverse complement strand
GCAGGTCTGGACCAATCTGCGGTGTTAACAACCAGAACGTAAGCTTCTAAATCCTGAGTCTGGAATCAGCCGAACCACCGGCTCGGATCGGCACGCCTGTTGCGCTTCGAAATCAGCGTAAACCACCCACAAGCCCGGCGGCTCACCCTCTTGAGATGACCAAATCGATTCGGATTTTGCAATCAGTTCCGCCGCTCGCCGAGTACTCGACTTGGTGCCCGGCTGGGAGCCGATCCGTCACAAGGAGAAGACATCGTGATGAAAACAGCGCATTTCGGTTCGAATCGAAGTTACGGTCTTTCAAAGGCCATCCTGCTTTATTCGGACGGTCAGGAAGCCTTTGCGACCGTTCACGAGCCGCGAAACTCGCCGGATGGCGGACCGCCATATCTCGACGCGGGCGAACCGCTCACGCTTGACTTCTTGAGGCAGTTGGCGAAGGGGCTCGGGCAGACAGCGGCACGGGAGATTCTTCCTCCCAATGTTCTCGCTCGCACGCCCGACGTGCTGGTTTGGTGGACGAGGCCGCAACGCCGCGTGATGTTCTTTAGCGACTCGAGCGATGGCCGAACGCTGAACGGGAAACTGCTTCCCCAACCGCCGCTGGTCTTCAGAGTATGCGGATCCGAACTCGCTGTGCGCGCCTTAGCTGAGAACAAGAGGCCAAGATCCGACACGCCATTGATGTTTGCACCGTATTGGAATTGTGATGGTGCTGGCCGCGTGTGCCAGGGCAGTATGCGCGCTCCGGGGAGGCCGTGCCTTGAGGCGATGAAGCCGTGAGAAACGGCGTTCTTCGAAAGTGAATTCACCCATGCCGCAATTGGAGCCCGTCTGACGGCGCATCCGGAGGGTTTCCTTGGGTTGTGGCGGGATCTGGTGGACAGCGAGGCAGGATTCCCCGCGGAGTTTCTTGTCAAGAGCGGCGAGACACTCGGAGCGTTTGTCCAGGGCCGGGAGGATTGAATGCACACTATTCATCCCTACCTGCTCCGGCGGACCATTAAGGTCGCCGTCGTCGAGTGTGGAGGAACGGGTAGCGCGATCGTCGGCGGGCTGCCGCATCTTCACCAGGCGCTGATCGCGAACGGCCACCCGTCTGGCTTGGCAGTCACCGTAATTGATGGGGACCGTATCTCCGAAGCAAACTGTGTCCGGCAGCCATTCTCTGCAAACGAGATCGGGCTATTCAAATCAGTTGTCCTCATCAACCGCCTGAACCTCTTTTGGGGACTCGACTGGCAAGCAGTCCCACAACATCTGAGCACTGGGCACGATCTTCATAACGATCTGGACCTCGTCATCGGTTGCGTGGATAGCCGCGCCGCGAGGGAAAAGATTCACGAAGCTCTCACGAATTCATGGTGCGGTATCGGCTATTGGCTCGACGTTGGGAACAATGCCGATACGGGGCAGTTCGTCCTCGGACAGCCCCTCAATCGGGCCAACAAACATAAGGCGCAGCGGCTCCGGGCAGTTTCGGAACTCTTTCCCGAGATCATTGATCCAGCACTCGATGACGATCAGCAACCTAGTTGCGGCGCCGCTGAGGCGCTGGAGCGGCAGCATCCGTTCATCAACCAGACACTGGCAAACCATTCACTTGCTCTGCTGAGCCGGCTTTTTCGCTCCGAGCCGATGCCTTACCACGGAGGCTTCCTCAATCTATCCAGCGGCGCGTTGGTCGCTTTGCGAGCCGAACCGAAGGTCTGGAGACGATTGCGACGCAGAATGCGGCGGGCGGACTGACGCGGAAGTTGTTCCATCTGGAGCACAAGACAGTTACCTTCGGTGAATTTAGATTCCCCCTACCTCGGCCTAAGCAGCGCGAGAACACATCTTTTCAGCTCACAATTCAGCAACACAGGAGACACAATGTCAGAAACCAGCACTCTAATCGGGTACGCAGGCCGGACTATCAATCGAGAAGAACTGGCGCTCGTTCCCACACCGCCGGCAACGGCAACCCACCAACCCGTACCACACAATGAAATCGTTCAGGCGCTTGTGGAGACACTTGGATTCCATCACATTGGCGTGGTCCACGACGAGTACGCGGTATCGCCAGACGGCATGAAGATGTTCGGCGTACTTGATCTCGAGACCGAGATGCACGGAGCGCGTTTCTCGATCGGGCTTCGCAATTCGCATGACAAGAGCATGCGTCTGGCGCTCACCTGCGGATATCGGGTCTTCGTTTGTTCAAACATGGCATTCAGCGGCGATTTCACGCCGGTCCTCGCGAAGCATTCGAAGTCGCTGAACCTGCTCGACTCCATCTCGGTCGGCGTCGATCGCATGCAGCGGAACTTCGGTCCAATGCAAAAGCAAGTCGAGTCATGGCGCGGAATGGAACTGAGCAACGTAGCGGCGAAGATGATCGTCTACGAGGCGTTTATCGAGAGCGAACTCGAGGTGCCGAAGCACCTGGCCCGGCGGGTGCATGATTTGTACTTTGAGCCTCAGTACGAAGAGTTCCGGCCGCGGACCCTGTGGAGCCTCTCCAATGCATTCACGTCGGCGTTCAAGGACCTGGATCCGATCCCGCAGTTCAAGGCCACCGCGAAACTGAGTGCATTCCTGGAGGAGCGGCTCGCACGAAAGTTCTGAGCGGTTCAAGAGCGGTCGCAGGAGGCGCCGCGACCGCTGCCACAGCGCTCAAGAAGCGATCGGCCTTTCGTAAAGCACCGTCATCACAGGAGCAATCACCATGGCATGTCCAGATTGCGGGTCGCCGGCCGGGAGTCTACGGCTTGCTACGCCAATTGAAACTCATGGCCTGGATTGCGGGCCATACGAAATATTCAATGAAGAGTTCGTTGTCTGTCGAGAGTGTGGCGGGCGATGTGACATCCACGACTGGGACAACACACCAGAGCTGGGCCCTGAGGTTCTCGGCAATCCCTCAAACTTGCCGGCACGCGTAGTTGCACCTGCGCGGACCGGCACGTACCGCCCACAGCCCGCGTCACGCTCCGGTAAGAAGGCAATCAACGTCTGATTTGAAGCGGTAGACATTCCCTCTGGGAAGGAGAACGGAGAACCCCGCCGTGAGCTACTTCAATCTTGAATTCAATCCGCAGATGGCAACTTCCCTTGTCCACTGTCTTAACCAGCGATACAAGGGCGCCCGCAAATTCACCGTCACGGCTCCCGACGCGCAGGGCACTCTCATCGTGTGGGCACTTGATCCGAAAAGAGTGCCAAGAACATCTCTTGAACGCGTTGTTCGACCTTCTGTTCGCGAGAAATCGCGTTGGAGCCGCAGTATGCAACCCCGTGTGCATCTTTTGCGGGGGAAGAACGCAAAGCCGGGGCCGCAACAGTTCCGGCACGAGGGGATGGCGTTGCATGAATCCGGACTGCCAACGCAGTTTCGTCATAGACCGTAGCTTCCGGGGCGGCATCAACCATCCGACGCAGTCGAAAAAACCGGAATTCCGCCGGCTTGTGTTTGTTGAAGGCAAAACAATTCGGGAAGCGTGCGACGCGCTCGAACTCTCCATGAGCGCCGGCGATAACTGGTTCAAGAAAATGGTGGCGCTCGGACAAAGAATCGATCACAGGTGCCCTTGCGGAAAGGATCTTCGTCATCGGGGATCGTGCCAGTTTCGGCGGACCTATCGGGTCCGCCGAAATGAGCCAAATGGCGGAAATCAGGCGTCGGATCATCCGAGAGATGGACTGCTTCGAACGGGGGCGTTCGCTTCCTGACTGAACTTCGTCCGTGTGGCCCCGCTCATGCGCCCGAAAGCATCGCGATCAGAGAGAGCAAGAGATTGTAAACACCGTGCATCAGCGTTGCCGCGGCGGTAGACCCGGACTGCACTCGCATCCAGCCAAAAGCAATGCCGGTCAAGATCGTCGCATAGAAGCGCGGGCCCTGCCGATCATTGTGAGAGAACGCAAAGGCAATTGCCGTGAGAAAGACTGTCGCGCTGATAGCCGCGGCGAGGGGCATACCTCTGCGCTTCAAAAGCTCGAGCGTTAGCCAAAACAGAAGGCCACGAAAAAGGAACTCCTCGATCATTGGCCCCGAAGAAATAGCCAGAAGTACCCGATGTGGGGGAGGAACGCCTCCCAAGGTCTGATGGAAGATCCGTGCGATCCACCAAACACCGGCGCCAGCGGCAACGCCGGCGATGGCGGCGTAAAACCAGAAACCTTGACGCGGAGACACCCAGCCTAACCGGCGCAGCCACTCGGTTTCTCCAAGCACGTGGTATCCGTACTTGCACAGGAACACTGTCAGCAGGAGAGCGACCACGAGCGCTATCGGCTTTGCGGCAATCGCCGTGACCTGCCAAACAAAGAGGCACGTGACTGGCAGGAAGAGTTCCGGATTAGCCGCGATGTTTTCGCGGAGCAGCCTCGCAAAGCGCGCCAACGCAGTCTTGAATGCCGAGCCGTGCCACCGTTCGATGTGCAGGATGCTCAAACCAGACTCTCTCCGCAGACGTCACGGAATCCGCAAGCCCGGCACTTGCCGGGACAGTCGTGATCGAGATGGATTTCCCTAGGCGAAAGGCTGCTCACTCTCATTGAGGACATTCGAACTGCCAAACATAAAGAGGTGGTGTATTCAACGCGGATCTCCTCCGCTACAACCTCAAGACCGTCCGTGCCTATCTTCTCAAGGAAGCCTTTCAGCAACTCTGGGAATATAGTTCGCCCGCCTGGGCCGGCAAGTTCCTCGACGAGTGGTGCCGCCAGACCATGCGTTCCCGTATCGAACCGATGAAGAAGATCGCCCGTTCGCTACGCAATCATCGCGAACTGATCCTCAACTATTTCCGCGCTCAAAAGCTACTTTCCAGCGGCGTCGTGGAGGGCCTGAACAACAAGGCCAAAGTCACGATGAGAAAATCGTACGGCTTCCGCACCTATCGCGTGTTCGAACTCGCACTCTATCACTCACTTGGTAAGCTACCCGAGCCGGAGTCCACCCACGATTTCTTCTGACGATCCTTTTTTTAAAGCCCCTGTCCCGTCCGGATGAACCTTCACCGACGTGGAGTCGAGGGAAAATGCTTCGATCCTGATGCGCACGATCTGTTCCAGTTGCAGTTGCTCAAAAACGCGGTCCAATACGCCGTTCTTCGCCCACCGGTTCATCCGCATATAGATCGTATGCCAGCGGCCGAACCCCTTCGGAAGCCCCCGCCACTTGCAACCGTGTTCCGCTACATACAGAATCGCGTTCAGCATCTGCAGGTTGGTCAGGCTCACATTGCCGCGCTGCACCGGCAGACTATCTTTGATGCGGGAATACTGCGCGCCTCCGTGATTTCCATCCTTAAAACATTTTACCCACTTATTGTTTTACTAGTGTGAACACGCCCTAGTAACTATGCACCAGAACCGTTGTGAGATTCTTTCGCTTCCGCGAGTCGGTGGCCTTCACCATCGATATAACTGGTCGGAAGCCGCCTGACTGGCCCATTGCCGAGTCCTACAGCATTTTTCTTCCGGCACTGCGCGAGACGTGGCTAACAACGACCGCCTGCATCATCGAGCACCGCATATCACAACTTCCAAGCGAATCCGACTCTCTCTCATCTCCTGCCTCGACATGGAAAGTAGAAGTCGTTTATATTACAGAACAGGCCCTGGGCGAGTTTTGATGACCGATACCCCACGAATGAGCACTTTATTGGCGTTGCAAGCCGGAACAGTCATATTGCGACTGACTGCCACGGTTGAGTAGCGTCAATTTGCTCTGAACCACAAGAATCACGTCGTTCGGCTTACTCGCGTAGCCGCAAATGCGCCGGGCGATATTCTTGTAAATTCGCTGCTCAGGGTACGGCGGCACGTTCAGTTCTCCTGCGGACCAACGGTCAATACTCAGAACATTGCCATGTTTTGGGTCCTCCGCCACATATTCTCTTATCTCGTCGGGCAGTCGCTCTTCCACAGCGTCACTAAGATAGAGCTGCGCGACGTCCTTATTCCCCGCGTAGAGTGCCCAAGACAGGTAATTATCCCATCGGTGGAACAGGCTTAGAAAGGGCGCAAGTACACACAAGACCAGAACGAGTTTCTGAAAACTCGATCCCCTGTGCCACAGTAGATCTCCTGCGGAGAAGTCGGGCGAATGCCAGAATAGGACGAACACGAAGCCAGCCATCGTCATATTCCAAAACCAGACGGTCGAGTTGGTGTCGTGGCCAAACGGGCCAATCTCAACGAGAATCACCGCGTGCATCAACAGTGCCGAGATCACTGCAATATCTCGATGCGCCCTGGTCACCAGCAGAATCCCAATTCCGCATTCGGCAATCGGCGCTACTACCCCGCTTCGCGCGACTAGCGATGCCACCGAGGCGGGCAGGAAACGGGTGACTGGGTCTAAGAGCCACGGGAATAAATCATGAATGAATCCGGGATTCGCCTTCTGGATTCCGCTCCAGACATATACGCTGACGACGATCAGTCTGCACGTGTTTAGACAGGCGTTCTGTAGCTCGGCGCTACGGCCCGTTCGATAGGCCAGGCCGACTGATATGAACATTAGCATGTACTGGTAAAACCATGGCTGCCAGCGAGACTGGTCTAGTATCGCCAGCAATATCGCGAGCAGTGCGAATGTCGCGATGAGTTTCGACGGCGTCGAGGAGGCGATGATCAACACCAGCAAAATGAAGCAGGCGCCAAACAGACAATAGTCGAGCGGATGGCGCAAGGGCGTCAGTACTTCCGATATGGGAGTCAACGGATAAAATCGCGAGCTGAGCCAGAGCTTCCAGGAAAGCACGAATCCGACAGTGAGCCCACTAGCCAGGCAGAGTTTCAACCAGAAGATCCTGACTGAAGGTCCGTCAAGCTGTGCCGCTGCAATCATTTCAGATGCACCAGCCCGCGTCGGATTGCGGTCAAAATAGCCTGGGTCCGATCCGCAGCCCCCAATTTCGCCAGAATCGCCCTCACATGTGTCTTCACAGTCTGGTGCGTGATCCTGAGTGCCCTGGCGATCTCCCCGTTTCGAAGCCCGTTTGAGATGTAATCGAGCACTTCACGCTCTCGACGGGTCAAGGGTTCGCGACTCATGCTGTCTGCCAGACGGATTGCGATTTCTGTCGGGAGATACCGCCCTCCCTTGTGGACAGCGCGAATCGCCGCGGTCATCTCGCTTTGCAGGGCTTCCTTCAAAAGATAGCCGTTTGCTCCAGCTTCGATGGCACCGCGCACATCCTCTTCGTGGCCGTATGTTGTAAGAATGATCACCCGCGCAAAGGGATGAGCGCATCGGATCAGCTGTGTTGCGGCGATTCCGCTCATGTCAGGAAGATTGAGATCCATGAGAACTACGTCGGGCCTCAGGGATTTTACCAGGTCGATCGCCTCTGACGCTTGGTACGCGCACCCGGCCACTACCATGTCTTCCTGATCGCGAATCATTGCGTGCATTCCATCCTGAAAAATTGGATGATCATCGACACACAGAACGCGGATGGGTCGGGCTTTAGTTTGGCTATGGGCACCAGTCATGGCAGTGCTCCCGACCTCCGCGATCCTGCATTGTTCCCGTCTTTCATGCGTTTTCCTAAACTGACCGTCAGGTTAATCCTTGTTCCGACGCCAGGCGCACTAGTTACTGTGATATCGCTGCCTAGTTGCATCGCCCGCTCCCTCATTCCGCTCAGCCCCCAGTGTTCGCGCCGCGCTGGCAGATTGTCGGGATCGAACCCACCCCCGTTATCCTCGACCGTGAGTTCGACTGAACCAACTCCGAATGACAACGAAACCTTGAGTTCGGACGCACCCGAGTGCTTGACCGCATTTAGAATTGCTTCGTGCCCGATTCGTGCCAGGTGTTGCTGCACCCGCGCGGTCAGATCCGGCTGCCTACCACTAGTCTTAAATACGAAGCGAATCCCGCCATTCGCTGTAAGAGCCTGCCCGTAGTGATCGAGATGCAGCACCCAATCACCGGCATCTGGCTCACGAAGGTCCCACAGAGCTATCCGCGTCTCGGTCATACAGCGTTGCATTCCGTTCAGCACATCGTCGAACCGCGCGCGCGTGTCCCCATCGGGGATTTTCGATGACATCGGACACAGGAGCAGTGACGCGCCCGAAATGCCCTGCAATAGGGTGTCGTGGATCTCGCGCGCGATTCGCATTCGCTCTATTGACGTAACCTCGATACGGGTCTTCATGTTTTGTACGCGCCACCGATGAGCGGCCGCCATAATTGAAGCGAGCACGGCAACACACGTAAGACAGAACCACCATGTGCCATAGAACGGCCGGAGAACCTCGAAAGAGAAGGCCGCGCCGGGCTCATTCCAAACTCCGTTACTGGCTGCGAGTACGCGGAACCTATAGGTCCCCGGTCTGAGTCTGGTATAAGAGACGTATCTGTTGGTGTTGGCGTCCACCCAGTTCTTATCAAATCCTTCCAACCGGTACCGGAAGCCTACGTATTCCGGTGCGCGGAGGTTGATACCAGTATATCGGAAGTCGATTCTCTTAAAATCTGGCGGCAGTCTCGCCCCACTGGAAGGGTCAATAATTTTGTCATCTACGCTCACCTCCTCAATGAGCGTGTGAGGAGGTGTCCTGTCGATAACGATCCGCCGAGGGTCGAGGACGGCAACGCCGCGACCAGTCGGTATGAGGATGCGTCCCTCGCGGTCTTTCCAGCCAGAATTCTGCTCACCATCGTTACACCCAAATGAAGGGAGACCGTCCGCTTTTCCAAACAATGTGGCGGGAACACGTTTGGCGTTCCCCTCCGAATATTCGACCAGATCGGCCTTTAGTACTCGGAACAGCCCGTATGGTGTGGCCATCCAGAAATGGCCAGTCTGGTCATCCGTGATGTAAGAGACGGAATAGTTGAACGGAGGCCCAAGCGGTGCGAACCTCGTCACCGCATCTCCCCTTACGCATATCAGTCCTCCAATGTACGACCCGGCCCAAATGGTTCCATCTCGGTCCTCATACGCGTACTCGTATTCGTCCGAGTCTTGCCCAAACGCGGTAAATTTTCCGTCTCTCCAGCGAATTAACTGGTGAGCACTTAGCCACAGGGTCCTGTCCCGCGACTCAAGGATGGAACGCGCCACAGGGGCAGGCACGAGTGACACAAACTTTCCATCTCTATACGCGAACAAGCCCGCGGATGCCGAGACAACGAGCGTGCCGTCGGATCTCCATGTGAAACCGTGAACACGATCGTTGGCGATTCCGTCCTTCAGCACGTAGACAGCGATGCGCCCGTGGCTGAGGCGGCAAAGACCAAGAACCGTAGTAAACCAAATGGCTCCATCCGGACCTTCCAGAACAGAACCAATCGGTCCCGATGGAAGCCCTTCCTCGGAAGTATATGAACGGATGCGGCCACCCCGGATTCGGTTAAGCCCGCTGTTCGTGCCGACCCAAATTGCACCGCTCCGATCCACCGTAACAGACCAGACCTGATTCGAAGAAAGGCCCTGCATTGTCGAGTAGCTGACTATTGGCTTGTCACTTAACCGGTCGATTCCTCCAGCGGTACCCGCCCAGATGTTCCCGGCGCTATCAGCAAGAATGTCCCGGACCTTGTCGGACGAAAGCCCGGCGGCAGCCCCGTAGCTATCGACAGCGCCGTTCCGAATCCGTTGCAGACCTCGCGCCGTTCCGAGCCAGAGTCCTCGGTCCCGATCCATCGCAATTGAGTAGACGGCGTTCTCCGGTGAAGGCACTGTCGGCCATACCTTTGTGAAATGACCATCATCGAGATAGTACAGGCCCACCCTGGTACCGATCCAAAAACGTCCTTTGGCTTCCGCAAGAATCGTGAGCGGCTCACCCGGAACGGTGTCATCACGGATCGGATAACGCACCGTCTTATTTCCCTTGATTGACAAAAGTCCGCGCGCATCGGCGACCCACACACCGCTCACAAAGTCGTCGGTGATCGAATTGACCACGGGGCTGCCACTTACCTGCCTCGGACGTATCGTGACTATCATTCCTGCATCCAGCCGCTGAAGGGCTCCGTCGTTTGTGCCAAGCCAAATGCTCCCGTCCCGATCTTCGTGGAGCGCCGTGATGACGTTGGACGATAGTCCGTCATCTTGAGTGTAGGTTCTGACCACTTTCCCGTTGTCTATTTGGATGACTCCTCCCCCATAGGTCCCAACCCACAGACGACCTTGGCGGTCGACCAGTAATCTATTGACGTAGGGGCTCCTCATACCCGGGGTCAGGACGATTGTGGCGCCGAAATATGACGCGTCGCCACCGACTGGTGTGAACAGCGAAAAACGAACACCGTCAAAACGGAGAACCCCGTGATTGGTCCCGAACCAGAGATAGCCGTCCTTGGTCTGGGTGATCGCAGTAATAGAGCCGGGCACGCCTTCTGCTAAGCCCCAAGATGCGCGTACATACTCACTTAGTCTCTTGGGTGTTTCAACGGCGAAACGCGGCTGATCAAAGGGAGCGCAAATTCCGATACCGGCAAGCAGCAGGGCGCATGCGGCACGGTTTAGACACGTCAGTGCCGCATTCCTTGCGTAAACGTGAGGAAGCAGCCATTGTGGCTGACATTCTCCCTCTCCAGAGGGAGGCTGGAGGGCATCGGCGGGAATTATACTTCTCCTACATAGATAACACTGAAGTCAACAGGAATACCGCTAATGATCACATTGTATCGCGTGAAATCAGTGATGGAGCGCCGAATACTCAGTCCGTTGGGTGGTCATGAAGACTGGCTCGGGAGGAGATTTTCGAAGCCGTGACAATTATTACAGTGCGTTGCTACTGATTCCGGCGTGGTGAGTCAATGTCGAGGTTGAGGTTTGAGGGATCTCAGCCTGTTAGTCAGAAGCTTGTGAAGTTTCAGAAGCTTGTGACGTTAACATTGCGACAAAGTATGAGGTTCTTCCCATGGGCGCAATACACGGCGCACCGAACACTGCTGTATGGAGTAAGGATTCAGCAGTCGCGTTGCTTGACGGCATTGAATATACAGAGCGGGGAAGAGCTTTGGCCGAGTCGCGCCTGAGATCTCTGCATCCTCTTCCCGATGGAAAGAATCACTACTCGACCGACTTCGGTAAGCGTCTCCGTAAAATATTTGAAAAGCAATCAGCGGATTGCGTACAGCCGTGGCTGACTTTGGAATTTTGGCAACAGGAAATTGACAACGTACTCATTCAGGGCATTTTCGGTCGGAGTGCGTCGAAGTCCAGCGCGGTGGATCGTATCCATGCGGTCTGGCCAGGACTCTCTGCAACGTGGCTTTGCGACAGAATGGAGGAGGTTGCCCGGGCCGGCCTGCCGCAGTGGGTCCAAAGCGAATTCTGGGCAGCAGAGGTCGATCCCATTCTTCTGGTTGGCATTGACCGTGCGACCCGTTTCCGGAAGGAGGCGATCGATAAGGTTCTGCAGGCCCACCCGAGGCTACGAATTGGAGCTGTCTCGGCACGACTTCGAGCTTTGCGAAATCGGCGAAGCGGACAGTCGGACGCTGGTTCGCTCGCGGATATCAGGGGAAGCTCGACGGGCATTGCACTGGAAGGCGGTTCTGCGGCGGAAGATCCACCGACTCTGGCGGGCGGATCAAACGATCCGCGCGTTTGGAAAGTGGTCGACCCCATCCTGCTTGGAAACATCCGGAGAACAAAACAATGCGAGCGCGAAGCTGTCGACAAAGTATTGGGCAAGTTTTCCGAGATTCGAATCGCCGCAATATGGGCGCGTCTTCGACGGCTGCGATACAAGCCGGAAGCGAGGGTGCCACTGCAGTGGACGGACGAACTCGAAGAGCGTCTCGTCCGCGTCCATAGAGAAGCGGGCTTGAGCGCATCTGTATCGGACATCCAGAACCTTACCGATTGGCCACGGCGAGCAATTCTGCGGCGGGCTCACAAATTGGGGTTGCCCACCGAGCCGGCGAGCGATCGCCGACGGTGGACGATGGCGGAGCTCCGTTTCACTCTGGAGTCTGTCAACCACCTGAGCGTACGCGAAATTGCCGAAGAGCTTGAGCGCTCCGAGAAATCAGTTTGGGACATGGTCGGGAGTCGCGGAATCCCTGCGAGATTCCAGGATGGATGCAGCGTTCGCGAGCTTGCTGCCAAGTTGCACGTCCGGCGTCCGAGCATTCGGACGTGGATCAAAGCGGACCTGCTCCACAAGAAGAGGAACGGTCGGATCGCAGAGGATTCGCTGCAATCGTTCCTTCACAGCCATCCCGAGCGGATAAACTGGACGCTGCTCGACGAGGACACAAAGTTCTGGGTTTCCGAACTCCTGGAAGCAGAACGGATCAGGGTCAACGGATCTGGAACGCGGACGCGCGCCAACTCTCGAAGCTCGGACGCGATGCAGGCGGCTGAGCCTTCCATGTCTGACAGCAGCGCTTCCAATACGCCCGAAGCTGATCCATGCGAGGATCCCGCATGGCGTAATAACCGAGCGCGTGGCGCCAGCCCTCGGCGATAGGAGTCTGAAACAGTCTTTCGTCCGTCCAATCCAAAAATCGAAGCCACAGAAAGTCCTGCTCCTTTGGATGCTGTCTGGCGTATTCCGCTGCGTATTCCAAAAAACCAGGACAGCGCTCGTGAAGTAGGGCAGCGAGAGAATCCGACACGGAGCCGTCGGCTTCGATGCAGAGGCGGAGCCAATATGAAAATGCTCGGCAATCAAGGAATTCCGTGATCGCGGCGTCGAGAATGTGACGCGAAACCAATCTGGACTCGTCCTCGGCAAGTTTCTGCGATTGCTGCCCTAGCTCAACTTCAGACGCTCGGTTTTTCGAAGTGCGGTCCATCTGGACTCTGGCGAACCAAGGCTACAGAAGGTTTCGGAGATTCCGGCGCCGCCAGCGTAGCGCTGCGGGGGAGGATACACCATACCCAAGAGATGCCGGGGCGACCAATGGAAACGTGGTCTGGCGGCTGCCGCGTTGCGCCCGCCACTGGATGAACAATCCCATCAAAATGAGGCGTATATGCCGTTGGCTAATACGCTACAACGCTACCACCATCGGATGCAACGGCGCCAGAGGCAAATCCAGCCGACTAATCTGAAGGCAAAAGCCATCGGCGTCGTGGTGCGCGAACTCCGCGAACAGGCTGGACACTCGCAGGAACGCCTCAGCGCCGATTGCGGCTTCGACCGGACATACATCAGCCGGGTCGAGCGCGGAATCATTAATCCGACGGTGAGCCGACTCTGGAAGATTGCCGACGCACTGGAGACTCCGTTCAGCCAAATTGCGAAGCGGATGGAATTGTGGATTGTCAGCCAGGAGCGTGGGCCCAGGAAACCGAGCCGAGGATAGGCTCCCGAACGCTATGACCAACCAAGCTGACTGGGCGGAAAGCATACCTCTGAATTCGAGCCGCATTGAGCGAGATGACCTCCGAGTTGGTCGACCGGCGGCAACTCGGAGAGCTTTTCGGCGTGAGCTCAAGTCGAGCCGCACGTCTTGTCCGTGAAATGGGTCCCATGCCTCACGGCAATTCCCTGGTTGTGGACGCCGAGGATATTCGCAAGCTGTCCGAGGTCGAACGGGATCGGGAGATCCTTGACCTGCGACGTGAGTTCGTGGAAAGGCACGCTGAAATCGAACAAGGCCCGCCCGATTTTCCAAGAGTCGGTAGGCTCGGCTGGTATCAACGAATTAAAATCAGCCGCGGCGATAAGGAGGTCCGATGACCATCGACAGAACCGACTCCCGGCTGCAAGCGGCGGCGCTCTCCGAGTCCGAATTTGTCGGGACTGCTGTCGTTCGCGCCTGGAAGCCATCGTGTCGAAGTGTGTCCGAAGGCGTGCGGCGGAAGTTATAGCGGCCATTCTGAACGCTCGGGAAAGATTTACAGGACCAATCGCGGCGGCGGATGACACGACGTTAGTTGTCGCCTCGGTTGAGCGGAGCTTAACAATGAGCGCTCCGCGACTGACATGTTATGCCGACGTAAACCGGCAGGAAAAGACGATTGGAGTCGCCATTTTCCAGGCGACATCAGACTTCAGTTCTTTCACGAGGGGTTCTCACCATCACCTGGCAAACTCATGATTTGTCCGCTCCGAAGTGATTCGCACAGCGAAAGATCCGCTACATCGTTCAGTAAGCATTCGGCTGTCGCAGGTACCGGGATGGCCATACCGTTTTCGCAAGCATGCGCGAGACGGCGGCCCGCAGCGCACCGCAGGTCAACGAGATCGAGAAATGCGCTGTCGAGCACTCTGTGGATCTGTGCCCTATTGCACTGGTTGCACTGGACGTTTTTCGCAGAGTTTCCGCGACCCGGCTGTCCCGGAGATCACCCAAAAAGAAGGTGCTGGGGGTGCTGGGATGTAATCGTTCATGGCCTTGGCCGTCGTCTACGCACCGGAATTGACGCGTCGGGATATCGAGACTTCGATCACCGGTTCCCCCGGCACCATTGGCATGAGTCCTTCCGCCTATGCCGGGTCACCGACGACAAGGCACCGGGGGCTGAATACGGAACTGGTCCATATGTTGGATTCGCCAGGCAAGTGCTCAAAGGCTTCGCCCCGATCGTCCCATCGGATGCGGACGTCTCCGCGGTCGTGGACGCTATCGTGAAGGTGGTCGATGCCCCTTTGGCAAGCGTCTTTTGGGTGTATGTTGACCCCAAGCGGGACGACGTGGAGGTCGTCAATCCGGTTTCGAACCGTATCCTCGTCGAACTTCTCCGCCGGAGCGGCTTCGGCCACCTGCTCATACTGCGACACAGCGCCGAGCAGCGCTAGAGGTATCTCAATCAGGAGTTGAGATGAACACCAATTTCACAGGACATGCTAATCCGACAGACACACTGGTGCGGGCCCTTCGCTGCGGCTAGCGTCGAGCATCGGACTTGGGTGGAAGGATAGCGCAGTCGAGCGTCATCTCATAGAGCCGGGCGAGAAATCGGCAGCCCGAGTGCGCCACACGGCGGAAACCATCGTATGCGTGCTTCTCGGCTGTAGTTCTTCGCATTGGCCGCGGTGCCGTCAGAATCCCGGCTCTTTGGAGCCGGTTATCTTGGGCGCATTTCCCAAAGGTTGGTGGTTCTTTGGCCGATGTTGAACATTGATTCCGCACCGTTTAGGGAGATAGAAGCGCTGCGAAAACGCCGATAAACCCCCGATAACAGACCTTTCTTGAAATAGCTGCTCAGTAGTGTTGTCGGTCATCAGAAAGCGTAGTTTTCTGACTCTTTGCCGGTTGTAGAGGGTACCATCGACATCATCCGCGCCGAAGGCGCGATCATCCGAATCGAAACATTCCAGCGAAGAATTGTATTGTTGGCTTGGAAGGCGGTAGAGAACCTCGCCGTTGGAACCAGCGGAGTTCTGGCTCGGCAACCGACCGCACCCCAGCGTTGCGCAAATGCGTTCAGGTTTGGACTTCGCGGAGCGCGACGCAAGCACTTTACACCTCCGGCAGCGAGTGTCTTCCGGAATTCAGCGCTGAATTTGATATCGCGGTCGTGAATCAATACAAGCTTAGCTTCCAACTGGAGAGCGAGTGTGATCGCATCGCGCGCCCAAATCAAGATCTGACAACCGCTTGCGTTGACTTTCCAAGCAGGAAGTGGAGTAATGTCTCTAAGTTTCTTTGGCGTATGAATCTGATTGCACTTTTCGCCGTTTTTTCGGCAGCTGCGTTCGCGATGCCTGTCGACTTCAACGCCGAAATCCGTCCCATCCTGTCCGAGCGCTGTTACGCCTGCCACGGACCGGACGTGGCAGCGCGTGCGAGCAAGTTGCGTCTCGATACCGAGGCCGGCGCGAAGGCGACGATCCACCCGGGAGATCCAGCGCAAAGCGAGTTGATCCGCCGGGTCACTGGGCCGGAGGATCGCCGAATGCCACCTGCCTGGGCGGGCAAGCCTCCGCTGACCGCACGTGAGATCGATTTGCTGACGCGATGGATTGCCGAGGGGGCACCCTGGCAAAAGCACTGGGCGTTCGGCCCACCCAGGCGGCCGGATCCTCCCAACACGAAGATTCAGGGGTGGAGCAACAACGCGATTGATGCTTTGGTGCTCGCGCGACTGGAGCGGGAAGGGCTGAAGCCTTCTCCGCCGACCGACCGGCAGACACTGCTACGGCGCCTGTCCCTCGACCTGACCGGATTGCCGCCAACTCCAAACGAAGTCGCGGCCTTCGTGGGGGACAATTCACCGGAAGCTTATCAGAAGGCAGTGGACCGGTTGCTGGCGTCGCCCCACTATGGCGAAAGAATGGCTGAACGCTGGCTGGACAATGCACGATATGCGGATAGCAATGGCTATCAGACAGATGGCGAACGGTCCATGTGGCGATGGCGCGACTGGGTAATCGACGCTTATAACCAGAACAAGCCGTACGACCAATTCACGATCGAGCAAATTGCTGGAGATCTGCTTCCGAATGCGCGGCCCGATCAGATCATCGCGACAGGTTTCAATCGGAATCATCGAGCCAACGGCGAGGGCGGGATCATCCCCGAGGAATACGCGGCCGAATACGTCATAGACAGAGTAGAAACGACTTCCGCGGTGTTTCTCGGTCTGACGTTGGGCTGCGCCCGCTGCCACAACCACAAGTACGATCCGTTCACGCAAAAGGAGTTCTACCAGCTGTTTGCGTTTTTCAACAACGTTCCGGAACGGGGCAAAGCTTTCAAATACGGCAACTCTCCGCCAGTCTTCCCCGCTCCGACGGTTGAACAACAAGCCCAGCTCGCGGCGCTCGATCAGAAGCTCGCCGTAGCGGAGGCGAAGTTGGCAAAGATGAAGTTCAAGGCGGCGGCACCGGCGAGTGCCGTCGACTGGTCGCCGGGATTAAATCGCAGTGTTCACTTGGCGCTTTCTGAGGATCTCAAAGGGGATTTGCGCCGGAGCCCCGCGCGTTCGAGCCGCTACGACGACTTGATGGAGAACAACCCTGTACTCGATTTGAAGGCGCAAATCGTGGGAGAACCAGCCTGGAAAGACGGTGCTGCTTCGTTCGAACAGCGCGCCGCGGCGTTCGACGGGAAGCGCTACATCGAAGTGGGGGATATGGCCAACTTCGGATTCTACGATTCCTTCACGGTGTCTGCGTGGATTTATCCGCTGCACGGAAATGGCGCAATTGTGACACGTGCTTTTGACGATACTCAGGGCCAGGGTTGGGCCCTTGTGCTAAAGGATGGTCATCTGCAGGCCAGTCTCGTCCAGCGCTGGCTAGATGATGGAGCGCGCGTAGAGAGCGAGGCTACGGTTCCACTTAATCGTTGGTCGCATGTTGCGCTCTCGTACGATGGCTCGCGGGTGGCGGATGGGATCCGGATTTATCTCGATGGCGCTCCGCTGAAGCTAAATGTCCAGCTCGACGATCTGAATCAGAGCTTCGACACGAAGCAGCCGCTGCGGATCGGCGGAGGGCTCGGGGTGCGGTTTAGCGGCATGATCTCGCGAGTGGACATCTATTCGGCCGCGCTGCCGGTGGAAGACATTCGGATTCACACGGTACGGGAGGGTGCCGACCGAATCGCCTTGATCCCCGAAGACCAACGGCCTCCCGAACAATCGGCGAAACTGCGGCGTGCGTATCTGGAAACTTACGGCCCGGCGCCTTTGCGCGAGGCTTATGCGCGAGTCATAGATCTTCGCGGGGAGCGGGCGCGGCTAATCGATAGCTTCCCGACTGTGATGGTAATGCAGGAGAGTCCGGCGCCGCGTGAGACGCACCTGCTGATTCGCGGAGCCTATGATCATCCGGGCGAGAAAGTCTCGGCGGCGCTGCCGGCGGTGCTGCCGCCTCTACCCGAAGGCGCGCCCGCGAATCGGCTAGGCTGGCCAAATGGCTGGTGGATCCGGCAAATCCTTTGACTGCCCGGGTCGCCGTGAACCGCTATTGGCAGATGTTGTTCGGAGTCGGACTCGTGAAAACAGTGGAGGATTTCGGGTCACAGGGCGATCCCCCGGCGAATCCCGAGTTGCTGGATTGGTTGGCGACAGAGTATGTCCGCAACGGATGGGACACGAAAGCCCTGCTGAAGACTATCGTAACCAGCGCGACATTCCAACAGTCGTCGCGGTTGACACCGGAATTACTGGCGCGCGATCCGGAGAACCGACTTCTGGCGAGAGGTCCGCGCGTTCGTCTGTCGGCCGGGATGATCCGCGATCAGTCGCTTGCGGTGTCGGGTCTGCTCGTGGACAAGCCCGGCGGGCCATCCGTGAAACCGTATCAACCTCCAGGCTTGTGGAAGGAACTGGCAGGTGGCAAGGATTATGAACCCGACAAAGGGGACGGGCTGCACCGGCGAAGTCTCTACACCTTCTGGAAGCGCACTGCTCCTCCACCGATGATGATGAACTTCGATGCCGCGAACCGCGAGACCTGCGTGGTCCGCGAGTTGCGGACCAATACGCCTTTGCAGTCTCTCGACTTGATGAACGATGTCATTTATCTGGAGGCTGCGGGAGCACTGGCCGGTCGCATGATGCGTGAGTCGGGACCCGATCCGGCGAATCGAATCGCGCGGGGGTTCGAACTGGTGCTTTCGCGAATGCCGAAGCCGCGGGAATCCGAAATATTGCTTTCGAACTTTCGTTATTATCTCGACCGCTATCAGAGCGATCCGGCCGCGGCGGCTAAGTATCTGGGCAGCCCGTCAGCGGGAAAAGACCAATTTCACCTGGCGGCATACACGATCGTGGCGAGCATGATCTTGAATCTCGACGCGGCGGTGACTAAGGAGTAGCAATGGAACTCACGCGGCGGTATTTCTTTTCGAAAGCCAGCGCGGGCTTGGGAATCGCCTCCCTGGCGAGCCTGCTCGAACGGGAGTTGATTGCAGCGGACTCCCCAACCCGGGAACCTCACGCAGCAATGCCAGGACTGCCCCATTTTCCGCCAAAAGCGAAACGGGTAATTTATCTTTTCCAATCGGGTGGCCCATCGCAGATGGACCTGTTCGATTACAAACCCAGTCTGAAGCGGCTCGAAAAAACGGAACTCCCGGAATCCATTCGGATGGGCCAGCGGCTTACCGGGATGACCTCTGCTCAAACAAGCTTCCCGGTAGCGCCTTCGATCTATGAGTTCAAGCAGCATGGACAGTCCGGCGCGTGGGCTAGCAGTTTAATGCCTAAGGTAGGGGAGGTTTCCGATCAGATCTGCTTCATTAAATCCATGTTCACCGAGCAGATCAATCACGATCCGGCGGTAACCTTCTTTCAAAGCGGATTTCAGTTGGCGGGCCGCCCGTCGATCGGGGCATGGCTGTCTTACGGGCTGGGCAGCGAGAACCAGGATCTGCCGGCGTTTGTGGTGATGATTTCGCAAGGTAGCGGAAATCCCAACGATCAACCGCTGGCCGATCGTCAGTGGGGCAGCGGTTTTCTGCCTTCGCGGTATCAGGGCGTGAAGTTTCGCGCACAGGGCGATCCAGTGCTGTTCCTCTCGGACCCGCCCGGATTTACGCGGACTGACCGGCGGAGGTTCATCGATGGCGTCAGCCAACTCAATCAGGTCGAACTCGAGGACTATGGCGATCCGGAGATTGCGACGAGGATCGCGCAATACGAAATGGCTTACAAGATGCAAATGTCGGTGCCCGAACTGACTGATTTGTCGAAGGAGCCCGAGCGGACGTTCGAAATGTACGGCGAGGATTCACGGAAGCCCGGGACGTTCGCCGCGAACTGCCTGTTGGCACGGCGCCTCGCAGAGCGTGGGGTGCGATTCGTCCAACTGTTCCACCGGGGCTGGGACCAGCACAACTTCCTGCCGAAACAATTGCCAGGCCAATGCAGAGATACGGATCAGCCCTGCGCGGCGCTGATTCACGATCTCGGGGAAAGAGGGTTGCTTGACGATACGCTCGTTGTGTGGGGCGGCGAATTCGGGCGCACGGTTTACTGCCAGGGAAAGCTAACGCCGGAGAATTACGGACGCGATCATCATCCAAGGTGTTTCACGATGTGGCTCGCGGGTGGCGGCGTGAAACCTGGAATAACTTATGGCGCGACGGACGACTACTGCTACAACATTACGAAGGACCCGGTGCACGTGCATGACCTGCACGCGACCATCCTCCATCTGCTGGGAATCGATCACACGCGTTTAACGTACCGGTTCCAAGGCCGCAATTTCCGGCTCACGGACGTGCATGGGGCGGTGGTGAAGGGAATTCTGATTTAGCACGGATGCGTATCTCCATTACTTTCGCGGTTCTTTGTTTCGCGGCCGCCGCCTAGCTATAGCTACTTTCCAGCGCAAAATTGATTTCTCGGGATGAAGACTGTTTCGAGACGTGAGAAGGTCATGCGAAGGAATGTTACATTCCCGGATTTCGGGGGCGGGTCGGTTTTTCAACTCTTCACGTTG
>JAOAPQ010000885.1 GCA_025462965.1 Bryobacterales bacterium | reverse complement strand
CGGAAGGCAATCCCATTGGGAACCTCTTTCGTTTTCTGTTCCTCGGTGAAGGAGACGTTGCGCCCATTGCCCACGAAGTGTTGCGCCGCGCTATTCCCGACACGAAGCACAGGCCCGTGATCCACGTGAGTTAGGTAGGGACAGGTGTCCCTGCCGGCGTCCTGCGGTACACTCCATCTGGATGAAGCCGATACGCCGTGTAGCTGTTTTGGGCGCTGGAACGATGGGCGCGCGAATTGCCGCGCAGTTTGCGAATGCCGGCATCCCCGCGCTGGCTCTGGACGTAAGCAACGCAGCGGCCGAACGCGGCGTGCAGGCAGCGCTCAAGGGTAAACCGCCGGCCTTCTTCACTCCCGCCACGGCTAGCCTGATAAAAACCGGCAGCTTCGATGACGATCTCGCGAAGGTGCGCGATTGCGACTGGATCATTGAAGCCGTCACGGAAGATCTCGCGGTGAAGCGCGCTCTCTGGACGCGCGTAGCCGAAGTTCGCGCGCCAGGTTCAATCGTCTCTACCAACACCAGCGGCATTCCGCTTTCCGCTATTTCGGAAGGCTTTCCCACCGACTTCCGGCAGCACTTTCTGGGCACGCACTTCTTCAACCCTCCGCGCTACCTGCATTTGCTCGAACTGATCCGCGGCGAGGAGACCCTTCCCGATGTGGCGCAGACGATTTCGGATTTCGCCGACCGCCGGCTGGGCAAAGGCGTGGTGGAGTGCAAGGACACGCCCAACTTCATCGCGAACCGTATTGGAAGCTTCTTCGGGTCAACCGTGCAGAAGCTGACGGTGGAAGACGACTACACCATCGAAGAAGTCGACCTGCTGACCGGACCGCTGATCGGCCTGCCGAAGAGCGCGAGTTACCGGCTGCTCGATATTGTGGGGCTGGATATCTGGGCGCACGTAACGGGCAATCTCGCCCGAGCCGTCCCGAACGACCCCTATCACGAGCGCTACGTCATGCAGCCGTTCCTGATGGAGATGATCAGGCGCGGCTGGCTCGGCGATAAGACTGGGCAAGGCTGTTACAAGAAGATCGGGAGCGGTGACGAAAAGGCGTTCCACGCCATCGATTGGAAGACGCTGGAGTACAAGCCTCCGGCCAAACCGAGGTTTCCCTCCGTGGATGCCGCGCGCAACGTGGAGAATCTGCCGGAGCGCCTGCGCATGCTCCTCAAGGCGGACGACCGCGCCGGCAGCTTCCTCTGGCGATTGCTGAGCGACCTGATGATCTATTCGGCGCTGATGGTGCCCGAGATTTCGGACCGCATCGTCGAAATCGATCGCGCCATGCGCTGGGGTTACGGCAACGCGCTCGGGTCTTTCGAACTCTGGGACGCGCTGGGGTTCGAAGAGACGGCGCGCCGCATGGAATCTGTTCCGCCCAACATCGAGCGCATGCTGCAATCCGGCGCGAAATCATTCTACCGGCCAGGCCAGTATTTCGATTTCCGCGATAACGCGTACCGCGACCTGGAGCCGCGACCCGGCATCGTGGTGCTCTCGGGAAATCCGGTACTTCGGTCAAATGCGGGCGCATCTCTGAAAGATCTGGGGGATGGCGTCTTGTGCGTGGAGTTCCACAGCAAGATGAACGCGATGGGCGACGATGCGCTGCAAATGATCCAGGCCGGGATCGCCGAAGCGGAAAAGAACTTCGCCGCGATCGTGGTGGCGAATCAGGGCCAACACTTCAGCGCCGGGGCGAACCTGATGCTGGTGCTGCTGGCCGCGCAAGAGGAAGAGTGGGACGAGCTGGATGGAGCGATCCGCCGCTTCCAGCAGGGCAATATGGCGATGAAGTATTCGCCCAAGCCGGTGGTGGCGGCGCCGTTCGGAATGACGCTCGGGGGCGGGTGCGAGGTGGTTCTCCATGCAGCGCGCGTCCAGGCTTCGGCGGAACTTTACATGGGGCTGGTGGAAGTGGGTGTGGGGCTGATCCCAGCCGGCGGCGGCTGCAAGGAGATGCTGCTCCGCTTCGGCAACGGCAAAATGGCGTTCGAACTGATCGGCTACGCCAAAACGTCCGGCAGCGCGGCGGAAGCGCGGTCGCTCGGCTTGCTGCGCGAGAGCGACGCAATTTCCATGAACCCCGAGCGCCTGATCGGCAATGCGAAGGATCTGGCGCTCTCCCTCGCGCCGGCTTATGTGCAAGGCACGCCGCGCGAGGATATTCCGGTTGGCGGCGACAACGCTTATGCCCTCATGAAACTCGGCGTTTATCTCGCGCGCCAGGGCGAATTTATCTCGGACTACGACGCCGTCATCGGCGAAAAGCTCGCCCACATCCTGAGCGGCGGACGGGGCGCGGAACGAAATGTGAGTGAACAGCATCTACTCGACCTGGAGCGCGAAGCATTCCTCAGTCTCTGCGGCCGCCGGGAGACGCAGCAGCGGATTCAGCATATGTTGAAGACAGGGAAGCCGCTTCGGAACTGACATATGGAACACGCCGTTATTATCGATTGCCTGCGAACGCCTGTAGGAAAAGCGCCGCGCGGGGCGCTGCGCAACACGCGTCCGGACGACCTGGCCGCCGCTGTCCTTACTCGTCTGATGGAAAAGTATCCGCAGGTCCCGAAGGACGAGATCGACGACGTGATCCTCGGCTGCGCCATGCCGGAAGCGGAATCCGGCAATAACATGGCGCGTGTGGTGGCGCTGCGCGCGGGGCTGCCGGACGCCGTTCCCGGCATGACGATCAATCGCTTCTGCAGCTCCGGCCTGCAATCGATTGCAATGGCCGCGGACCGTATCCGAGCGGGCGGGGCGCACATTGTCATCGCGGGCGGCAGTGAATCGATGAGCATGATTCCGTTCGGCGGCAACAAGCTCGCGCCGAGCCCGTGGGTTGTCGATCACCGGCCCGAGATCTACCTGAACATGGGGCTCACCGCCGAAAAGCTCCAGCAGCGTTACGGCATCAAGCGCGAAGCTGCCGACGAGTTCGCCTATGGCAGCCACCGCAAGGCACTTGCGGCGCAGGACAACGGCCGCTTCGATGAGGAACTGGTCCCGGTGAACGGCCTGGCTCGCGACGAAGGCCCTCGCGCGGATACTTCGGTGGAAGCGCTGGCGAAGTTGAAGCCGGTCTTCCACGTACACGGAACGGTGACCGCGGGGAACTCCTCTCAAACGAGCGACGGCGCCGCGCTCGCACTGGTGATGTCGTCCCGGCGCGCGCGCGAACTTGGCCTCACGCCGAGAGCCCGCTTCCTCAGCTTCGCGACCGGTGGCGTGCCGCCCGAAATTATGGGTATCGGTCCGGTTGTCGCGATTCCGAAGGCGCTCGCGATGGCAGGGTTGAAATTGGCAGACGTGGAGGTAATCGAATTGAACGAAGCGTTCGCGGTGCAGGCGCTGGCTGTGATGCAGGAAGCGGGGCTCGATCCGGACCGCGTGAACCCGAACGGCGGGGCTATCGCGCTCGGCCATCCGCTGGGCTGCACGGGTGCGAAGCTCACGGCGACCATCTTGCGCGAAATGGAGCGCCGCAATGCGAGATACGGCATGGTGACTATGTGCGTAGGGGGCGGCCAGGGCGCGGCCGGAATTTTTGAGAGATTGGCATGAGCGGCGGCTCATTCCTCATCGAAGACTGCACGCCGGTTCAAGCCTTCACTCCCGAAGACTTCACCGAAGAGCACCGCGCCATCGCCCGCACGGCTGCCGAGTTCTGGAAAGGCGAAGTAGAGCCGGTAATAGAGGACATCCGGCACGGCAACCATGACGCGGCAGTTTCCGTATTGCGTAAAGCGTCCGCGCTTGGATTGACGGCTGTCACCACGCCCGAACGCTACGGCGGCATGGAGATGGATCTCATTTCCGCTATGATCGTGGCCGAAACCATGGCGCATGACGGCTCTTACGCGGCATGGCATGGCGCGCATGCCGGAATCGGCACGGAACCGGTCCTGCTCTTCGGGACAGAAGCGCAGAAGGAGAAATATCTTCCAAGGCTTTCGTCCGGTGAGATGATCGGCGCGTACTGCCTGAGCGAAGCGCACGCCGGTTCCGACGCGCTGGCCGCGCGCACGCGCGCCGACCTGAACGCCGAAGGTACGCACTACATCCTGAACGGCCAGAAGAACTGGATCACCAACGGCGGCAAGGCCGATCTCTTCACGGTCTTCGCCAAGGTAGGCGGCGAGAACTTTACGGCGTTCCTGGTGGAGCGCGCTTTTCCCGGCGTCACCAGCGGCGCGGAGGAGAAGAAGATGGGCATCAAAGGCAGCTCCACCTGCGCCATCTTCCTGGACAACGTCGCGGTGCCGGTAGAAAATTTGCTGGGTGAGATCGGCCGCGGCCACATCATCGCGTTCAACATTCTGAACTCCGG
>JAOAPQ010000394.1 GCA_025462965.1 Bryobacterales bacterium | reverse complement strand
ATATCGTCTTCGATTTCCGCTTCCGTTTTGACGAATGGGAGAAGTCGCTAGAGTTACTCGGGACCGAAGTTCTTCCTCGACTCCGTAAACTATGACGCCATTGCGCCGGTTTGAAATCGACCAGCCAGCGAGCACGACCGAAGCGTCGCGGATACTCGCCGAGTTCGGCGACGAGGCGAGCGTGTACGCCGGCGGGACCGAACTCCTGCTGGCGATGCGCCACGGCGCGCTGCGGTACAGCCGGCTGGTGGATGTCAAAGTACTACCCGGATTCGATGCCATCACATGGGATGGCGGCTACGTACAAATCGGCGCGGGCGCAACGCATCGGGCAATTGAGAAGTCGGCATTGATTCGCGAGAAGCTTCCGGTGATCGCGGAGATGGAATCGCGGGTGGCCAATATCCGGGTCAGGGCGGCGGGAACCATCGGTGGCAATCTTTGTTTTGCCGAGCCTCACTCCGATCCGGCTACCCTATTGATGGCCTTGGAGGCTATCGCGCTGACGTCGGGCCCTGAAGGCGCGCGGGAACTGCCTATTCACGAATTGATCTCCGGGGCGTACTCGAACAGTCTTAAGCCGAGCGAGATTCTCACCTCGATCCGGGTACCCTGCCCTCAACCGGCGCTACTCTCGGCCTATGTAAAGTTTCAGGTACATGAACGGCCTACTTTGGGTTTGGCTGTAGCGATCGAGACCCCCGACGCGGGTAAGACCATCGCGGGAATCCGGGTTGCGATCGGATGTCTTTGTCCGTTCCCCCGGCGCTCTGCGGCCGCCGAACAGCTTCTGCTGGGGACGCGAGCAGACGCGGAGAAAGCAATCGGCGCGGCCGCGAATGTTCTGGCCGACGAAGCCGAATTGCTGGACGATCAGGATGGCGGGGCCGATTACAAGCGCCATCTGCTCCGGGTTTTTCTGGAACGGGCAATGAAGAAGGCACTCGATTAATCAGGAGGCTAATGGCACCGCAGGTGAATTTTTCAAAATACATCGATTCCGAAGAACTGGCCGGTCTCGCGCTCAAAATGGCCAACACGTTCAGTCCCATGGGACATGAGCAGCCTTTGGCGGATTTTGTAGTCGCATGGTTGAAAGAAAACGGCTTGAACGGCCAGCTGCAGCCGCTGCTCTCCGACCGCGCCAATGTGGTAGCAGTGCTGAAAGGCTCCGGCGGGGGGAAAAGCCTGATCTTCAACTCCCATCTGGATACCGAAATCTCCGGGCCTGAATACGACTGGGGCATGAACCTGGCCGACATCAACAAGACGGGCGCATGGCGCGAGGGCAGCCGCCTGTTCGGGCACACGGTCCTCAATGATCGCGGCCTGATGGCGACCACGATGATTACGCTGAAGGCTCTGCGCGACTCCGGAGTCTCTCTGCCGGGCGATGTGATCTTTACCGGCGTAGCGGGGGAAACCGGCGCGTCGCCGGTGGATGAATATCAGGGCGTGACATACGAAGGCAAGGGGTTTGGAAGCCGGCACCTGGTCTCGCATGGAGTGCGGGCCGATTACGCCCTGGTCGCGGAAACCACCGACTTCGGCATCTCCTGGCTGGCTTGCGGCGCCTGCTATTTCAAGATCAGCGTTGCCGGCCTGAATCAATACACCCCAAGGTCCGTGCGGACAGAAGATATCCGCGAAAGCCCGAACGCCATCATCAAGATGGCCCACTTGATCCAGGCGGTGGAGACATGGGCCAAACAGTACGAGGCGGCTCATACCTTTGACTCCCCTTGCGGGCACGTAGTTCCGAAAGTGAACATCGGAGCCATCCGCGGCGGGGTTCCTTACCGGCCGAACCGGACATCGACGCATTGTTCGATTTATGTAGACGTGCGGATGGCGCCGGGCGAAGACGCGCTGGCGATTGAAAGAGAGCTTCAGCAGGTTGTCGATGCGGTTCAGGTGGGCGGAAAAGTGGAGACGTTTCTGGCTCGCGCGGGCGCCATCGGAACAGGTATCGAACCGCTGGCGTGTGAGGTAGTCAAGGCTCTTAAAGGCGTCACCGGTCTCGATCCGCTGCCTTCCGCGCCACAGGAAGTGGTCAGTATGTGGCGAGACAATAATGTGTTCAATGAAGCGGGAATTCCCTCGCTTACGTTCGGCCCGCCGAGACGGCGGGATGAGACTGGGCGGCTCTGTTTCGAAATTGACGACCTCACCAACATGGCCAACATATACGCGCAGGTGGCTTTCGGGATCTGCCGGCAAGCGAGAGGCGGTTCTGAGTGAATACCGCAGCCGCCGCTTCCACCACTGAAGAAAAGGCCGCGAGCGCAACGCCGCTGAAGTCGATCATCGGCCTGTTACTGGGTCCCATTCTGGCATTGGCAATCTGGTTTGCGCCGCTCGCGCTGGACGTCAAGGCCAAGCACGCGCTCGCTATCGTCGCGATGATGGTGGTCTATTGGGCGCTGGAGCCGATTGACCACGGCCTGACGGCGCTGCTGGGCTGCTACCTGTTTTGGGCGCTCCAGATCGCCAAATTCGACACCGCGTTTTCGGGGTTTGCCGACAATACGCCTTGGTTCCTGTTTGGGGCGATGATCCTCGGCGAAGCAGCCGCACGGTCCGGACTGGCCGCGCGCATCGGTTACATCGTGATGGGCCTGATTGGCACTTCATACGCACGGCTGCTGTTGAGCGTCATTGTTCTCGTGTTCATCCTCAACTTTCTGGTACCCTCCGGCATGGCCCAACTGGCCATCGTCGCGCCGATGATTGTCGGTGTGCTGGTGGCTTTCGGTGTCGGCAAGGGGAGCAACATCGGCAAGGGTTTATTCATCATCCTCACTTACACCTGCGGCCTCTTTAATAAGATGGTGCTGGCTGGCGGAGCGAGTATTTTGACCCGCGGACTGGTGGAGAAACTCACCGGCAAGCCAATCTCCTGGAGCCTTTACTTCGTGGCCTACCTCCCGGCGGTGTTGCTTACCATCTTCGCCTGCTGGCTGACCATCCTATGGTTGTACCCCCCGGAAACAAAGGAACTGCCGGGCGGCCGCGCCTACTTGAAGGAATCTCTACGGGCGATGGGCCCGTGGTCTATCCCTGAGAAAAAAACGTTGGCATGGCTCATTCTGGCGATCGCGCTATGGTCCACGGACGCACTGCACGGCATCAGCCCGGCCGTAGTGGCTCTCGGCGTGGGCCTCGCTGTTTCGCTCCCTGTTCTTGGCGTATTGAAGACCAAAGATATCCGGTCGATCAATTTCCTGCTGATTATCTTCATCGGCGGTGCGCTGAGCATGGGGGAAGTCCTCATCAAGACGAAAGCGCTCGACGTGATTTCGGGCGCGATGATGTCCTGGATGGCGCCGATGCTCAACAATCCGTTCGTGGCCGCGAGCGTTCTATACTGGACCGGATTCTTTTACCATTTTGCGCTGGCGAGCGAACTTTCCATGCTCAGCACATCGCTGCCTGTGCTGATTAAATTCGCGCAGACGCATCACTACAATCCCGTGGCGCTGGCGATGTTGTGGAACTTTGCTTCGGGCGGGAAGCTGTTCGTGTATCAATCTTCCGTGCTGGTCCTCGGTTACGCCTATGGGTACTTCGAAGGAAAGGATATGTTGAAGGTTGGGCTGGTCCTGACGATCGTCGAGGGCCTGATTGTGATGTTCCTGGTTCCCATTTACTGGCCGATGATCGGCCTGAACTGGGCGGGATGAAGCTCAGTACGTTTCGCGCTTTCCGCCAGCGCAACTTCCGGCTGTTTTTCGTCGGACAGTGCCTCTCGGTTAGCGGCACCTGGGCACAGCGCGTCGCCCAGGCGTGGCTGGCGTACAGCCTCACCCACTCGTCTTTCTATCTTGGGCTGGTCACCTTTGCCGCGAGCGCTCC
>JAOAPQ010000860.1 GCA_025462965.1 Bryobacterales bacterium | reverse complement strand
TTTGGTCGGCGGGCTGAAACTCGCCGGCAGCGACAGCTTCAGCGAGCACAATCTTCGTATGGGGAAATTCCACACCGCGCAAGCTTTCGCACGTCGCACCGAACGACGGCAGCGTGCATACAGCGCCCAGAGCAATCAAAAGACCCCTCATGTTCACCTCGCTCCTGTTCTCATCGAGTCTTACACAGAAACCGGCTGATGCGGCTTGCGGCTTCCATCAGATTCTCGTAGGAATTGGCATAGCTGAAGCGGATAAAGCCTTCGCCCCGCGAACCGAACGACGTGCCGTTCAGGCATGCTACGCCGGCTTCGGAGAGAAGACTGTCCGCCATTTCGCGCGAATGGATGCCCGTGCCGCGAATGTCCGCCCACGCATAGAACGCGCCGCCGGGTAGCTCGCAGCGGATGCCCGGAATCGCGTCCAGCGCGGAGCAGAACGCGTCACGGCGGCGATGGAATTCAGCGACCATGCGGTCCACCGGCTCTTGCGGTCCGGTGATCGCCGCAATACCGGCGTGCTGGGTAAACGTCGCGGTGCAGGAATTCGAGTTCACCATCAGCTTGTTGACGGCATCCACCAGCCATTCAGGCATCACGCCGTACCCAAGGCGCCAACCCGTCATCGCGTATGTTTTCGAAAAGCCATCCAGGATGATCGTCTTTTCGACCATGCCCGGGAGACTCGCGATGGAAGATGGAGTGCCGTTGTAATAAATCCGCGAGTAGATCTCATCGCTTAGTACCATTACGTCCCGGCGTCGAACCTCCTCGGCGATTTGCTCCAGCTGCAGAGGCGGCAGAACCTGTCCTGTCGGATTACCGGGTGAGTTCAGAATCACCAGCTTCGTGCGGTCGGTGAAGTGGAAATCCGGAACAGGCACGGCTTTCAGGAAACGGATCATCGACTCGTAAATCGGAAAGCCGGGGTCCGGGCAGATGACTTCATCCCCCGGCTCCAGCAAGGCCATCAACGGGAAGAAGATGATCGGTTTGCCGCCCGGAACCACGCAGACATGCTGAGGCCCAACCGCGATGCCGCGGTTTGCCGAGACCTGCGCCGCAATGGCTTCCCGCAGTTCCGGCAGGCCTTGCGTCGGGCCGTAATGCGTGAACCCGCGATCGAGGGCCTGTTTACCGGCCTCCACGATGTGCGCGGGCGTCGGGAAATCGGGCTCTCCAATTTCCAGATGAATGATGTCGCGGCCCTGCGCCTCAAGCGCACGGGCGCGCACTAAGACATCGAATGCGGATTCGATCCGCAGTCTTCCAATCCGTTCGGCTAATTTCATGCTTTCCGGAACCAGAGTACGCTATCGGTCTCCCGCACTTCGACGACTGTGTCTCCAATCGAGACGCGATCGCCTTCGATGCGCCCCGTGACACGCGTGCCTTCGTCGCGGGTGATGATCGCGACCTGGTACGGAACATCCGCCTGAAAAGCTGCCGGCGCAACGTGGATCACTGTTTCGCTGTAAACGGTCATTAGATCTCCCCCAGGATCGAGACCACGCAAGTTGCGCCGGAACCGCCCAGATTTTGCGCCAGGCCGAGCCCGTGACGCTTCAATTGGCGATCCCCGGCTTCGCAGCGAATCTGCTGGACTACGTCGCAGATCTGCGCCGCGCCGGTCGCGCCCACGGGGTGGCCTTTGGATTTCAAACCGCCGCTTGCGTTGATCGGCATCTTGCCCGAGCGCCGCGTTTCGCCGGCCGCCGTAAAGAAGCCGCCCTGTCCGCGCTCCACGAACCCCAGGTCTTCCATGGCAACGATCTCAGCGATGGTGAAGCAATCGTGCAACTCGGCGAACTGGATGTCTTTAGGACTCACGCCCGCCATTCCGTAAGCTTTTTGCGCGGCAATGCGTAGGGCGGGGAACGTTGTGATGTCCGCCTTCTGATCCAGCGCAACGAAGTCCGACGCCTGCGCGATGCCAAGGATGCGCACCGGTTTATCCGTGAATTCGGAAGCGCGCTCCGCGGGAGCGAGCATCACTGCCGCTGCGCCGTCGCTGATCAGCGAGCAGTCGTAAAGGTTGAGCGGCTCCGCGATGGGCTTGCCTGCCATGGCCTGCTCCAACGTGATGACTTTTCGCATCTGCGCGTCCGGGTTCAATGCGCCGTTCTCGTGATTCTTCACTGCCACAGCCGACAGGTGCTCGCGCGTGGTGCCGTACTGGTACATATGGCGGCGCGCAATCATGGCGAAAAGGGAAGGGAACGTTGATCCGGCGCGGATTTCGGTTGCGCAGTCGCCTGCGGCGGCAAGGATTTCGGTGACGCGCGACGTCGCCTGCGTGGTCATCTTCTCCGCACCCGCCACCATCACGACATCGCTCAAGCCGCTCGCCACTTCACGCCAGGCGTGGTAGAACGCCGAGCCGCTCGAAGCACAGGCGTCCTCGATGCGCGTCGCGGGTATTCCAGCCATCCCAAGCGCGGTCGAGACGTAAGGCGCCAGGTGATTCTGTCCGGTGAACGATGGTCCCGCGAAGTTGCCGAGGAAGAACGAATCCACCTGTGAAGGCCACACGTTTGCGTCACGAAAGCATTTCTCTCCGGCCTCCACGGCCAGAGTCCGTAAGTCTTTATTCTGAAAAGCCCCGAAGGGGGTCTTTCCGATCCCGATCACCGCCACGGAGCGCATACTTCGACAATATCAGGAGCCGGATTGGAACGGAACGTGCTATTCCATGCAACATGAGACTGACCAACCTCGTTCTTCTCACCTTGCTGGCGATTCCGGCGGCAGCGGCCGAACGACCGGAAATCGCAGGGACCTGGCAGCTCGATCTGAGCCGTTCGAATTTCGGCAGCCAACCGCCGCCGGATTCCATGACGCTCACTATCTCGCAAGGGAAGAAGAAGACGTTGCATATCTCGCAAACCAGCACCAAGCCCCACGACACGCGCACCGTAGAGACGGAATGCCGTACCGACGGCAATTTCCACCCGGTGGACGGCCCCATAAGCGGTTCAGTACGCTGCAAATGGGATGGGAATACCCTGATCAGCGAAAAAGAGCTGAGCGATGGACATAGCAAGCTGGAGATTCGCTTGACCATTTCGCCGGATGGCTCCACGGCGACGGAGCAGTTGCACGTAACCGACACGACGGGCGCGGGCGATAGCATTCTGGTCTGGAAGAGGATGTAGCCGGGCGCGTGAACGTCGAGCCGATTCGCAAGATTCTGCCGTACACGACGGTCGCCGTTGTTCTTGCGGCGCTCTATGTCGCCTACACGTTCTACTCCCGCCGGGACGAGCAGCAACGCGTGGAGCATGCTTCCGTCGAGCGGGAGGCGGAAGCCGCGCGTGATTCTCTGAACCGCCTGGGTGGCGGCAATCTGAAGATCGACCATTTCTTCGCCACGCCGGCCGCGGTCAGCCGTGGACAGGCCGCGAAACTTTGCTACGGGGTGGCGTTTGCCAAAACAGTGCGGATTGAACCCGAAACGGAGTCGATCTGGCCCGCGCTGGCGCGCTGTATCGATGTGCGGCCGGCAAAGACGACGCACTACACGCTCACTGCCGCTGACGCCCAGGGTCATATCGTCACCAAAACGACGGATATCGCCGTTCAATAGGTCCGGCCAGGCGGTAGAATCAGGTTTGTTTCCACGTTTTACGGATTGGAGCGTCACATTTGTTTAAGGGGAAAAAAGTGGACCTCGCCGTAGAATCCGCGCTTGCCAGTCAGGAACTGCGGAACCGCTTTGTTTCCGATAATCTACGGCGCATATTTCTTCAGATTTACCGGATGGTCGACAACGTTGCCGACGCCCAGGATCTGACTCAGGAAGCCTTTATCAAGGCTCTGCAGCGCCAGGAACAGCTAAAAGACGAACAGAAGGCGGCGCACTGGCTGTCCCGAATCGCCACGAATACTGCGCTGGATTTCCTGCGGCGGCACGGAAGAGTGACGTTCTGCGAGATTGAGTACGCTCCTGAAAGCCACGCGGAAAGTCCCGAAGACGCTCTTCTGCGGGGCGAGCATCAGGATTATTTGCAGGACGCGCTCGCGACGTTAACGCCGCGCGAGCGGGCGGCTTTCGTGCTTCGCGATCTGGAGGATTTGCCGGCCGAGGAAGTGGCGCGGCGGCTGAACTGTACCAAGGCCACGGTGCGCTCGCATATTGCGAACGCGCGCATCAAGTTGAAGAAGTACATGGCAAAGAGGAAAAGATGAAACATCCCAGTGACGCGGAATTGGCGCTTTATGCCGGGGGCGATCTGGGTTGGGTCCGGCAGCGGCTGGCGGAGCGGCACGTGCGGAATTGCGGGGCCTGCCAGAGCGTAGCCGCGGATTTCTCAGAACTGCGCTCCGAAGGTTCCAGTTTTCCAAAGATCCAATGGAACCGGCTTGCGAGCGAGATGCAGGCGAATATTCGTCTGGGTCTGGCGGCGGGTGAATGTGTCGGCCGTCGGCCCGCACGAAGCTTTGTTTCGGGCCAGCGTCTTGCGGTCGTGGGCGTTCTGCTTGGTGTGCTGTTGGTGATCGGGGTATGGATGCAGCGCCCGGCGCCGCATCTTTTGGCTAGCCGCGCTGTGATCGGCACGATCCTCGAAGCGGCTGAAAGCGGGATTCAGGTTCGGGAGGGGCGGCAGACGCTCCGGATTCTGAACAGTTCCAATCACAATGTCAGTTATTCAGTGGGCGGCCGGGGTGAACTCGGAGCGCGCTCACTCGATCCCGATACGGGGAATGTGACGATTACTCATGTTTACGGCGAGTAAAACCATTTTCGCTCTCGGAGCCGCCGCGGCGTTCCTGCATGCGCAGGAAGGTCCGCTCGACCCGTACAGCTCGGTCAAAGTCAACCTGCCCGGCGATTCACCGGTTTCCATGATGTCGTCCAACTATGGCGATTCGCGCGCGATGGCTCGCGGCGGCGCGCTGGTGCTGGACTTGCACATGGCCCTTACGCTGCGCAATCAGGATACGCGGCGCATCCGCGGGATCACGATGCTGGTGACGGCGCAGGAATCCGCGCCGGGCGGGCGCGCTTCTTATTCGGTGCCGACGCTGGACGTGGGTCCCGGCGAAACTTTTCCGGTGAAGATCGATGTACGGCTCATCCGTCCTCTGCAGGCCGGCGGCGGGCCGCTGGTGCAGCTTTCGCTCGATGGCGTGCTGTTCCAGGGACTGGAGTTCTATGGGCCCAATAAGCTGAATTCGCGCCGCACAATGACGTTTTGGGAGATGGAGAATCAGCGCGACCGCAAATACTTCAAGCAAGTGCTGGCGTCGAAGGGCATTGCGGGATTGCAGCAGGAGATGCTCGATAGCCTGGCGCGGCAGCATGACCGCCCGGGCGTGGATGTCCAGGTGAGCCGTGGCGGCCGCTCGACCGGTTCAGTGGCTAACCCCGACCACGTGCAGCAGTTTGCGTTTCTCGAATTGCCGGATGCGCCGGTTCAAGCAATCAAGGGCTGGGCGGATATATCCGGGAACGAGGCGCGCGATGCGCGTATTCAGATCCTGAATCACTCCTCCAGCCCGGTCCGGTACGTGGAGATCGGCTGGGTCGTCAAGGATCCGGAAGGCAAAGAGTACATGGCAGGCTCCGTCCCCGCGGCCGAGACCGATTTGTATCTGCCCTCCGGCAAGGAAGGCGAGATCCTGCAGGATACTTCTCTGCGCTTCCTTCGCGGGCCGGGCATTCCTCTGAACGTTCAGTCCATGACGGGCTTCGTGAGCCAGGTGGAATTTAGCGACGGCAGAGTGTGGGTGCCTACGCGCAAGTGGCTTGAGAGGTCTAAGGTGAACCGGCTGATTCCGCCTTCTCCTGAGGAACAACGGCTTGCTGATCTTTACCGCAAGAAGGGTCCGCAGGCGCTGGTGCAGGACCTCAACCGGTATTAGTAGCCTATCCTCGTACCGCGATATCAGAATAGAACAGCAGATAGTAGGAGATCATGAAGTTGTTGCGACTTCTTGTATCTCTCCTTCTGCCGCTCATGTCTCACACTGAAACCGCGCCGTTCCCAGATCTGAAAACGCTTGAACAAATGTCCGCGCGATTCGCGCGCACGCCGCTTGAAGTGGATACCTCGCACCTGAGCGCGGGCGATCGCCAGGCGCTCGTGAAACTGATTGCCGCCGCCCATGCAATCGATGACGTGTTCCTCAAGCAGTACTGGAGCGGCAATCCGGCGCTCTACGCCAGGCTGCAGCACG
>JAOAPQ010000828.1 GCA_025462965.1 Bryobacterales bacterium | reverse complement strand
GCAATGAGCGGATCGATTTCGCATTGAAGGTCGGAGCCGTCGGGGAGCAGGTCGTGGTGACGGCCGACATGGAGCAACTCGATACAGCCTCAGCGAACCTTGGCACGACTATGGGGACCAAGGAGGTCACAGATTTGCCGAATATTGGTCGGAACCCATTCGTGCTCTCCACGTTGGCGGCCGGCGTCACAACGGGTGCCTATATGCAGTCGAAAGCCAGCGGTTTCACGAATCCCTTCAGTGGGACGGCGGTTCAGATCATCGCCAACGGCAGCAGTGGTCACAACCGGCTGACCCTTGATGGCATTCCAGATGATCCTGCGGAACGGCTCTCTGGAGCGAGCTACACGGGCTTTGTTCCGTCGCCAGAGGCTGTACAAGAGGTCAAGACCCAGACGGCACTCTATGACGCTCAGTATGGGCACGGGAATGGCACTATATTGAATACGGTCCTGAGGGCTGGATCGAACAACTACCACGGATCAGCCTACTACGTGTTTCGGAACACATATCTGGATGCGAATACCTATGAGCGTGTGCCGACGCAGAATGCTGCGGTCAATCCGACGCATCGCGTGAACGACCAATGGACTCAACCGGGCGGAGTCATTGATGGACCACTATCCATCCCGCACGTCTACAACGGCAAAGACAAGACGTTCTTTATGGCCGCGTATGAATATATCCAGCTTCATCAGCCAGTCCCGTTTTCCGGACTGGTTCCCACGACGGCGCAGGCGGCAGGCGATTTCTCAGGCCTCTGCTCAAACTTCATTGCCGGGGTATGCGCGCCGGGCGCAGGCGTTCAACTTTATGATCCGACAACAGCGGATGCAAGCGGCAACAGGACACCATTCCTCAACAACAACATCAAGAGCAAGATCAATGCGGCAGGGGCGGCGTTGGCGAGTTACTATCCTGCCCCAAATAGCACCCTCAGCCCAACGGTGAACTACATTTCCAACGTCACATCCTCGCCCAACAAATATTGGTCCTTTGTGACGCGAGTCGACCACTCATTTTCAGATCGCAACAAACTGAATGCGACTTTCTTTAAAGCCGTCCTGCATCAGATTCAACCAACGGAAGGATTTCCGAAGCTCGTTGCTCCGACGGGCGTGGGTTACACGGTCTATCGCAATAACATCGGCGGAAGTCTGGATGATGTGATCGTGCTATCCCCAACGCTGGTCGTAGATGCGCGTATCGGCGTTATCTATCACCCGTTTGGTCTGATCTACCCAGGAAGTACATTCAATCTCTCCACAATCAACATGAATGGAACAGGTTTGCCGTTTCAATCGTTCCCTGGCGTCTTTGCGTGCGAGGCCTGCACCACACCGGGAGGAGCTTCGGGCACCAGTCCAGGAACGGCGTCACCATATGCTGGGCTCGCAGCCGGCAATACGGGCCAGATCAGTGAAGACACGCTGGGATCGACGTCTGTCCTGGTTTCGAAGACCTTCAGCAAACATACCCTGCGCGTGGGCTTCGATGGCAACATCACACGGTATAACGTGCAAAATCCGCAGAGCGGTGTGGGGACGTTCAACTTCAATCGACAATTTACACAGAAGAACTCGGTTTCCACAGCGGTCGGCAGCGATGCAAGCTCAGGGAATCCTTTCGCATCCCTGCTGCTGGGTTATCCTTCGAGCGGATCCTACGGAAACCAGATCGCCTATGCGCTTCAGCAACTCTACTATGGCATCTACGTTCAGGATGACTGGCGAGTTCTGCGGAATCTGACGATCAATGCGGGCCTGCGCTGGGACTACGAGACACCCTTCACCGAACGCTACAACCGGCTGAACAACGGATTCTGCGCCTCCTGCCCGAACCCCCTGCAGTCATCCGTAACAGGTCTTACGCTCAATGGCGGCCTGCAATTTGCCAGTTCGTCGAACCGATATGATTATCCGACCGACACGAATAACTTCCAGCCAAGGTTTGGCGTGGAGTTCCAGTTGAACCCCAACGTGGTGCTGCGCGGGGGCTACGGCATCATCTACTTCAACACGCTGGAGAGCCCGCTTGGCCAAGGGTTTAGCTCTACTACCGGCTATGTGGCGACGCTGGACAATACTCACCCGGCAAACTCCCTCACTAACCCTTTTCCGACCGGAATCAATCTTCCGACGGGAAGTTCGCTTGGATTGGCTACGCAAAATGGCCAAGCCATCATTTTTCCTGATCAGAACCATACCCAACCGAAGATCATGCAGTACTCGGTCAGCGTGCAGACACAGTTGCCCGCCAAAGTGGTGCTTCAGATCGCTTACGTTGGCAACAAGGCGTCTCAACTTGAGATCAACAAGAGCATCAATGCGCTGCCCGCTCAGTACTACAACCAGGGAAATGCCGGGATCACTTTCCTGCAAACCCAGGTCCCGAACCCTATGGCGGGTAAACTACCTGGATCATCGCTGAATTCCGCCACCGTTCAAAGACAATTTTTGTTACTTCCGTATCCCGAATTCACGAACGTAACGGATAATTACGCTTCGAGGGGGAGTGTCCTTTATAACTCGTTGCAAACGTCCGTTGTTAAGCGTGTAAGCCATGGTTTTTCGATGCAAGGAAACTTTACGTGGGCCAAGATCATGGACCAGAACATCTACCTCAATGCGCAGGATCCGCTGAGTTCGCCCTTTCGTTATCAGGATCCTGCCCCGAACCTTGTGGGGAATCTGGTTGGGATCTATCAGTTCCCTTCTTTGTCCGGCAAGCGGACACTCGAGCGGTACACGCTGGGCGGATGGCAAGTCAATGGCGTACTTCGCGCACAGAATGGCAACCTAGTTGCGACTCCAGGAGCCTCCACCACTTCGGGAGGGAATGTCACGCCACTTTCCAGTTCGCGTCTGGGAAATGCGACTTATGGACGGTATTTCAACACCTGCTATAGGAACGCCGCCGGAGCTCTGGTGATGACGACGCCTAGCGCTCCTGCTTGCGACTTCACATCTTCAATCCCAGCGTTTCAGCAGCATCTTGCGTTCACGCTCAATAACATTGGACCTTACATGAATGACGTTCGGCAGCGGGTTCATCCGTTGTTCGATTTCACTGTCTTCAAACAATTCCAAGTGCATGAGAACCTCAACTTCGAGATTCGTGGCGAGTTCTTCAACCTTTTCAATACGCCCAATTTTGGTGGGCCCAATACGTCGCTAGGTTCGGCAAGCTATGGCATCGTCACGTTGACGCAGGCAAATGATCCACGGCTGACGCAGTTGACGGCGCGCCTCAACTTCTAGGCTCTTCCAGTAGCGGGCTTGCGCTTGACCTCCGGTTGGTCGCGAGTCCGCCTTCTCTTTTCGAAATCTATCAGGTACCTCGACTGCGCTGGTGCCGTGTTTTTATAGCATTGAGGTGCCGGTGAATTATCGAACAAGATGGATTAAGACGGGAACTGTCGCCATGGCTATCGCCGTGGCGACGTCTACTTTTGTGGGACGCGCTGATGGACAGGGCCATCCTTTGGCGCCGGATGCGCTACGTAAGGGGTTCGCGAATCCGCCGGCCTCGGCGCGCCTGCGATGTTATTGGTGGTGGCTGAATGGCCATACCACCGCAGCGACCATCACACGGGACCTGGAGGAGATGCAGAAGAAAGGCTATGGCGGCGTGCTGTTGGTGGATGCGAATGGGGCGAACCAGAACGGCAACGACAATGTGCCGGCTGGCCCCGAGTTCGGCAGTCCGGAGTGGACGGCGCTTTATGTTCACGCGCTCAAGGAGGCTGACCGGCTGGGCTTGGAGGTCACGCTCAACATCACCAGCGGGTGGAATCTTGGCGGCCCGTGGGTCCAGCCGGAGCAGGCATCGAAGTTGCTGACGTGGTCCCGGACTACGGTTCGCGCGGCAGATTCTGGACCCGTTACGCTCTCCTTTCCTCCCACGAAAAACGGCTTCTACCGCCAGATCGCCGTCCTCGCTTACCCCCTGCATCATGGAACGAACCTGCCGGGAAAGAATGGCGACACGAGGAAGCCACTGTCTGATCTGGCCTTGAAATCTGCGGCCGCCGAAGGGAACTTCTCGATGCCGGATCTCACGCGCCTACTGGTAGACGCATCGCCCGAAGTAGGCCATGACCAGGATACCGATCTCCTCGAGATGCGTGACATCTCGAGCCAGATAGATACCGATGGCACAGTTCACTGGAGCCCGCCGGCTGGTGAGCAGAGCTGGGAGATTCTGCGAATTGGTTATACGAGCTCCGATGCACGCGTCTCCACGTCAAGCGGCGCTTGGCAGGGACTTGCGATTGACTACCTCGATCCCGCGGCGCTGGATCAATATTGGAACAAGACTGTGCTTCCTCTTCTCGCGGCCGCAAAACCCTACGTGGGCCACAGCCTGAAATACCTTGCCTCCGACAGCTGGGAGTTGGGCGGCACAAACTGGACAGGCAATTTTCGCGAAGAGTTTCGCAAGCGCCGAGGCTACGATCCGGTTCTCTATCTTCCCGTCGTGAGTGGGCGAATTGTCGGTAGCCGTGAACTCAGCACACGATTCCTCGCCGATCTTCGCCGCACTGTCGCAGATCTCGTCAACGGCCATTACGATCATCTGGCGCTGCTTTCAAGCAGGTTCGGCCTTGGCATTCAGTGCGAATCGGGTGGCCCGCACGGCGCTCCCTTTGACGCTCTCGAGACCTTTCGATCCAGCGCGATCCCGCAGACCGAGTACTGGGCCATGTCACCTGAACATCGTTCCGGCGATACCGATCGCTTCTTCGTGAAGGAGGCCGCGAGTGCAGCGCACATCTACGGGCGTCTGCTCGCCGCCGCCGAAGGAATGACCTCCATTGGTAATCAGTGGAACGAGTCGCTTGGCATGAACCTCAAACCATCCTTCGACCAGGCTCTCACCGAAGGTATGAACCGCCTGGTGTGGCATGAATTCACGTCCTCACCTCCTGAACTCGGCCTGCCCGGCCAGGAATACTTTGCCGGAACTCACCTAAACCCGAACGTAACGTGGTGGCGCGACGCGGGACAGTTCACGTTATACCTCAACCGCGCGCAATTCCTGCTCCAACAGGGCTTGCCTGTCGCTGATGTCCTTTACTATTACGGCGACAATGTTCCCAATTTCGTGCAGCTCAAGCGCGACGATCCTGCGCGAGTTCTGCCCGGCTTCGACTACGACGTGACCAGTACCGACGGGCTGCTGCAGGGTCTCTCAGTTACATCCGGAATTCTTCGGACGTCGGCTGGTATAGGTTATCGGGCGCTAGCTCTTCCCCGCTCACACATTCTTCCGCTGGCCGCGCTGGAAGTGGCGCAACACTACGTGGAGGCTGGCGGCATTCTTATCGGCGCCCGTCCGTTGCGCAGTCAGGGTGTCGTCACCGAGTCAGAAGCGAGCAAGTTCTCGCGGATCGTCGACGCTCTGTGGAACGCGTGTGAGAAAAGCGCAGATCATCACGTCACTGTCGGCAAGGGCCAACTTTTCTGTACTGATTCTTCGCGAGACGCGCTGAAGACGAACCACCTTTCTCCCGATTTCGAGGTACCCGCATATGAGACTTCTTCGCTCGACTATATCCACCGTCGCTCCGCGGAAACCGACATTTATTTCATCCGTAATACGCAACCCAAAGCACTTCAAACGACGGTCACCCTTCGCGTTGACGACAAACAGCCAGAGATATTCGACCCTGTTACGGGAGAGGTCCACGAGACGTTACTCTTCACGGAGACTGCGGATCACCGTACCAGCGTGTCACTCGCGCTCGAGCCATACGGCTCCGTCTTCCTCCTGTTTCGCTACCCTGCGGCAAAGAATCATGTAACCAGCATCGCCCGCGACGGCACCATGCTCTACTCCGGTGAACACCCGGACAGGATGTCGTCGCGCTCGCTCACACTAGAGAACGATGGCGGTAGGCCGGTACTCCACACCCAGGAAGCTGGTTCTTATGAGGTGACTTTCGCAAACGGCCAAATCAAGAGAGTCATTGTCGAACGCGCCACCGACATTCCAATCTCCAGAGTATGGTCACTTGCTTTTCCGCCCAAATGGGGCGCGCCATCTCAGCTTCAACTCGACAGTCTTCAATCGTGGACAGAATCGACCGACGCCGGCGTTCGTTATTTTTCCGGCACAGCAATCTATCGAACCACGGTCAACGTAACGAACTCGCAACTCGCAGAGAGAAATTCCCTTTGGCTCGATCTCGGCGAGGTACATGAAGTGGCCGCCGTCCGGATCAACGGCAAGCCTGCTGCAATCCTATGGAAGGCTCCCTACTGCTTCCGTGCTGATCCGCTACTTCACCCCGGCGAGAACACCATCGAGGTCGATGTTACCAATCTGTGGCCCAATCGATTGATCGGAGATGCGCAGTCGTCCAACGGCAAGCACTACACCTGGACCAATATCCGAAAGTACACCAAGGACTCTCCGCTGTTGCCGTCGGGCCTGCTGGGTCCGGTAGTGCTTCACACTGTTTATCGTCTTCCCCTTTGACGGGAATTCCTTCCACCTATTTGGACGACAGAGCGTCCTGCACAACGGAGGCAATATCTCAATGGGAGTCGAAGACTGGAAGGAATCGAATGAAGGAATCGGGAAATCTTCGGGTTGGTTTGTTTGGAATCGGGCTCGCCGCGTACTGGGAACAGTTTCCAGGTCTTGAAGAACGGCTGAAGGCTTCCGTTCGAGTGGTGGAAGAGCGGCTTCGCGCCCCGGGCCGGGAGGTCGTGAACCTCGGCCTCATCGATTCTCCTGAGCGCGGGCTCGCTGCAGGCCACGAGGCTCGCCGCCAGGACGTTGACTTTCTGGTCCTCTATGTCACAACCTACGCGCTCTCTTCGACCGTCCTTCCACTTATTCGCCGCGCGAAGGTCCCGGTTCTCGTTCTCAATCTTCAGCCGGAGGCGGCGATCGACTACAAGCGTTTCAACGCTCTGCCCGGCCGCAAACAAATGACCGCCGAGTGGCTGGCATACTGCTCCGCGTGCCCCGTGCCAGAACTGGCCAATGTCTTCGGCCGGGCTGGAATTCCATTTCACCAAGTCACCGGGGTACTCCACGACGATCCCGAGTGCTGGCAGCAAATTCATGAATGGCTCGACGCCGCCCGGGTGGTCCATACGCTCAGCCATACCCGGCTGGGGTTGATGGGACATTACTACAGCGGGATGCTCGACGTAGCGACCGACCTGGTGCAGGTTTGCGCTACGTTTGGTACGCATATCGAGATCGTCGAGATGGACGAACTCAGCCACTTGCAGCGGAGCGTGACGGACGAACAGATGGAACGTCAGCTATCTTGCATCGCGCAGTCATTCGATGTGGAGTCCGACTGTTCACGAGACGAACTCAAACGCGCTGCCCGAACCTCTGCTGCGCTAGAGCAATTTGTTGAGATGCATTCGCTCGGTGCGCTCGCTTACTTCTACAAAGGTTCTGGCGTCGAGCAGAATGAAGAGACCATTACCTCCATCATCCTTGGCGCGTCGTTGCTCACTAGCCGCGGCATTCCGGTTGCCGGCGAGTATGAGATTAAGAACGCGCTCGCCATGAAAATCATGGATAGCTTCGGGACCGGTGGCTCCTTTACCGAGTACTACGCGATTGACTTCATCGACGATGTCGTCCTGATGGGGCATGACGGCCCGGGGCACGCCGGCATCGCTGAGGGCAAAACCAAGGTGCGCCCACTTCAGGTCTATCACGGTAAGATCGGCCGCGGTCTCTCTGTCGAGATGGCCGTCAAGACCGGACCCGTCACACTTCTATCGATCGCGGAGTCCAAAGATCATGGATTCAAGTTGTTGTTTGCTGAGGCACAAACCGTGACGGGGCCAATCCTGGAGATCGGAAACACCAACAGTCGCTACCGTTTTCCCATCGGCGCCCGCGACTTCGTCAATCGCTGGAACGAACAGGCACCCGCGCACCATTGCGCCGTCGGGCTCGGACACATCGGAAGCAAACTCGAAAAGCTCGCGATATTACTTGGCCTTGAGGCCACACGTATCTGTTGAAGCAGTTAGCGAACTGCGAACGAACGCAGGATAGGACTCATTCAGGCCTCTTGGGTGAGCATGGCTTACAACTCATGATGGGTCAATCCCGTCGTTCTCGAGAACATCGATTGAGGGCGGATTACGGGCAAACCGGGAGTTATTCAATTGGACGTAAAACCGGCATCTCGGACACGTGATTGCGGCCAATTGACCCGTTGCCGATTCTCAATGAGTGGTAAATCGCCAATGCGCTCATTGACAATGGAACACCAGAAAGGGGAGCTTTGAAGCGCCTGGAAAGTCCGCTTTTGAGCAAGTTCACCTGGCCAGAAGGTTCGTGCGTCGAACTTGGTGAAAACCCGTTTTTTCGGAAAATAGCTCTGAGACAATAAGGCTTTTCGTATTGACAAACTAGAGGTAGACTCGCCGAGGACAAAATTGATCGCTTTCCCCGGGAGTTCTTCGTACGATGCGCTTTTCTGCTTTGCTTTGTTTGCCCGCTTTGACCATATCTTTCTTCCTTATTTCTTTTTGCGCCATCGCTGCCGCCCAGAGCCCCATCACCATCTCCTTCGCTCTCAACTCTCCCACCCAGCCCGCTGCCACCCCCACCACTGCCACTGTCACTGTTGCCGACTCAGCCGGTCCAATTCGCTTCGGCATGGTTGATATTCTCGACGGCACCCAGAAAGTTCAAACCCTCCAACTCCTTAGCACCTCCGGGTCCGGCCTCACGCCGGGAACGGCCATCCTGCGCCACATCTTTGCGCCCGGAAGCCACCAACTCACCGCTGCCTTTCACGCCACCACCGCAGATGCCGCCGCCAACAGTTCCCCCGTCGCGCTCACCGTCACCCCCGGGACCTACACCTCCACCAGCGCCCTTCGCTACGCCCAGACGATCGACTTCGCCGTCAACCACGCCTATAACGTGCTCGCGGACGTCGTGGTCGCCGACTTCAACAACGACGGCATCCCCGACATCGCCAGCGTGCAAGGCTACCCTAATGCCCTGGCCGTCTCGCTCAGCGACAAACCCGGCCATTTTCTTCCCCCCACCAACTTGCCGATTACGTCCAACAACGACAGCACCTTCATCCGCGTGCTCGCCGCCGATCTCGACGCCGACGGTCTTGTCGATCTCATCGTTACAGGGGGAGGCGACAACTATACCGTCTTCTTCCGTAACAATCCCGCGGCGCCCGGCACCTTTCTTGCGCCAACCGAACTCATCCCTGACAAAGGAACTCCCATCGTGATCGCAGACTTCAATCACGACGGCCTGCCCGACATAGCCTACATCCAGGGAAATACAAACTTCACCAATCCCAGCAATATCACCGTTGCCCTCAACCAGCAGTCCGCACCCGGCACCTTCCCCTTCCGCGTCACCAGTTCATCGTTTTCCGGCTACGACGTCGTTGATCTCAAAACCGCAGACATGAACGGCGACGGCTTTCCGGATCTTGTCGTGCGTTGCGCGCCATCGTATAACGGCAACACGCCGGCAAGCGACGACACCTGGGAGTCTATCGTCTTCCTGGCTGACCCAGCCCACCCCGGGCAGTTTCTCGCTCCTGCCGTTTTTACCCCGCCCGCTACCATGAACAGCATCGCGGTGCAGGATCTCAATCACGACGGCCTTCCCGACGTCGTGGTCTCAGGTAAAGGTAGCTACTTCTCCGTATACCTTGGAGATCCCGCCCATCCCGGCCAGTCACTCGCGCCCCAGAACACCACAGCCCCCGGGAACCTGACTTACCTATACACCGTAGCCGTTGGAGACGTCGACGGCGACGGGACTTCCGATGTCATCGCCACCGATGGGGGAAACACGCTCCTCATCTTCCCTGGCAAAGGCGACGGCACTTTTCTCGCGCCCACTACCCTGTTCGAAGGACTCACGCCCCCCGCCTGGGGAAACTCTGCAACCGTCCTCGCCGACCTCGATGGCGACGGCCTCAGCGACCTCGTTACCACCGAGTACGCCCAGAACACCGCCCAGATTTTCCTGCACAACACCCAGGTAATTGCTCCGACGCTGCAGACAGCCACTGACCTTACCGCCTCCCCGTCGGGTAACATCCAGTCCGGTATTCCGATCACATTCACCGTTACGGAAATAGCCTCCAGCGGTCAGCCCGTCGGCTCGGTCGATCTCCTCGATTTCGTCGGCTTTCCACCCTATAAGGTCATCGCTACCCTGCCGCTCGTGGCCGATACCGCGACCTTCACCACGAACTCCCTCCCTGCCGGCGTTCACGGACCCGTCGCCGTCTTCCACGGTGACTCTCTCTATGCTCCCAGCCAGTCCGCAGGTCCGGTTCTGAATATCCTCCCGAGCCAATCGACAACCATCCAGCTCACAGTCACCCCCAACCCTGCCACATTCGGCCAGGCAGTCACGCTGCGCGCGACCCTGACTGGAAGCTATGGAACGCCGGTCGGCTCCGTCACGTTTATCGATTCGGGCAAGAACATCGTCACCTCGACACTGGTCAACGGTATCGCCTCGTTCACCACCTCCACTCTTGCAGTGGGGTCTCATACCATCCAGGTCAGCTACCCCGGCAATTACGAAGGGCAATCGCAGACTTCCGCCCCAACCACGCTCACCATCACCGGCGCCCCCGACTTTTCCCTGTCGCTATCCTCCACTACTACTACCGTCACCCACGGCTCCGCCGCCACCACCACCATCTCCCTTACCCCCCTCAATGGCTTCTCGGCCGCGACCTCCTTTACCTGCACGGGTGCACCCACCAACTCCACGTGCTCGATTTCTTCCCCCAGCGTCACCTCTGCCGGTGCCGCCGCCACCGCCGCCCTCACCCTCCAGACCAGCGTCCAGTCCGCATCTTTGACACCCGGTCGGTCTCCCTTGAATCCCGGCGCGTCCACCCCCATCGTCGCTGGAACCCTGCCCCTCGGTCTACTCGCTTTAGTCTCCGCCCGCCGTCGCAGAGTTGGGAGCGCCACCGCAAGGCCGCGCCACCTCATTTGCGGAGGCTCGCTCTTCCTCGCCGTCAGCCTCCTTGCCAGCCTAGTCTCCGTCGTCGCCTGCGGAGGTTCCACCAGCTATGGCGGATCCGCCGGTCCCCAAACCCTCTACCCCACCGCCGGAACCTACCCCCTCACCGTCACCGCTACTAGCGGCGCGACCATCCACACCACTACATTCACCGTTACCATCCAATAGATTCCTGATCCCAAGGCCTGTAAAGTCACATTTTGAGCAAGTTCACTCGGCCAGTGTTGCATCGACTGGTTGAGCCCGCCCCGTTTTCCGGAATGTTCGCCGCACAGCATACCCACCACCTTCGATGGCGTTCTCCAAAGGAGAAGGGTTATGCGATTATGGGCCGTTGGTGCTGGCGGTTATTGATAAGACGCTGGGGAAGTAGAGTAACCGGTTGTATCGGCTGGCAAGCCCTTTAAAAATCGCCGCTAGCGCCTCCGCCTCCCGATCCTCCTCCGCCAAACCGAAAGTCTGGATTGGCTCGTTGCGGGGTTGGCGTTATGGATTGAGGTGTTATTAGGCC
>JAOAPQ010000808.1 GCA_025462965.1 Bryobacterales bacterium | reverse complement strand
AAGTAAAGGTTGAGCAGCTTCGCGCCGTCTACCAGCTGAAGAAGCAGCAGGTGGAGCAACTGCGGGTCCGCGCCGGCACAACCGGAATTCTACAGGCTCTCGGCCCCCCAACCGCCGCCGGCGCCACAGCGCCTCCGCTCGAAGTCGGCCAGAAAGTGATGGCCGGCACTATTCTCGCGAAGATCGCCCAGCCGGAGAAGCTCAAAGCCGAGCTCAAGATTACGGAGACGGAAGCGAAAGACATTGCGATGGGCCAGGAAGCGGAGATCGATACGCGCAACGGCGTCATCCCGGGTAAAGTCATTCGCATCGATCCGGCGTCCATCAATGGCACGGTCACGGTGGACGTCGGCCTCACCGGGGAACTCCCTCTGGGTGCGCGCCCCGATCTGAGCGTGGATGGAACCATCCAGCTCGAGAAGTTGAGTAACATTCTCTTCGTCGGCCGGCCGGTCTTCGGACAGCCGAACGCCGACGTCATGATCTTCAGGTACGAACCGGATGGCAGGACGGCCATCAAGACCAAGGTGAAGTTGGGGCGCGCGTCCGTGAACACGATTGAAGTCGTGAGCGGCTTGCGCGAGGGCGACAAGGTGATTCTTTCGGATATGAACGCCTACGATTCCCACGATCGAATTCGAGTGAACTAATTACGCTGGAGGAAAAATGACTCAAAACGGCGACGCGCTGGTGACGATGGATGGTGTGGCGAAGGTCTTCGTCACTGATGAAGTGGAGACGCACGCGCTTTCCGGCATCCATTTGACGATCAAGCGCGGCGAGTATCTTTCGATCTCCGGCCCATCAGGCTGCGGGAAATCGACGCTGCTCGCGATTCTGGGCCTGCTGGATACGCCAACGGGCGGAAGCTACGTGCTGAACAGCAAGCCGGTGAGCGGACTGAAGCTGCAGGAGCGCGCGCGCATTCGGAACCGTGAGATCGGGTTCATCTTTCAGGCGTTCAACCTGATTGGCGATTTGACCGTTTACGAGAACGTGGAGCTACCGCTGACATATCGCGGCATGCCGTCCTCAGAGCGGAAAAAGAACGTGATGGAAGCACTGGAAAAAGTCGGCATGACGCATCGCGTAAAGCATTATCCTTCGCAACTCTCGGGCGGTCAGCAACAACGCGTGGCCGTCGCGCGCGCGCTGGCCGGGAATCCGTCCGTGCTACTCGCGGATGAGCCGACCGGAAATCTGGATTCGGCGAATGGCGAGGCGGTGATGGACCTGCTGCGCGGCCTGCATCGAAACGGCGCCACCATCTGCATGGTGACGCACGACCCGCGGTACGCGAAGTTCGCCGACAGAACGATCCACATGTTCGACGGCAAGATTGTCGAAGAGAGCGTCGAAGCGGCTTAGGGGGGCTCGACATGTTCTGGCAGGACGTTCGCTACGGGATACGTGTGCTCGCCAGGAGCCCGGGTTTCACGGCGATCGCAGTAATCACTCTGGCGCTTGGGATCGGCCTGAACACAGCGCTTTTTAGTGTTGTGAACGCGGTCCTTCTGCAACCGCTGCCTTACGAGCGCCCGAACGAACTTGTCCAGGTTTCGGAGACGCACGGCGGCAGGAGCGGCATCCGTGTCTCGCGCCTGACTCTTCGCGATTGGCGCGACCGGAATCGCTCTTTCGAAGAGATGGCCGGCTATACCGGGTGGCCGGTCAACATCGCCGGCGGCAGCGCGCCGGTGCGGACGAGGGCTGCGCTGGTGACGGACGGTTTTTTCCGAGCGCTGGCGGTGCAGGCCTCGATGGGTCGCGTCTTTCTGTCTTCCGAACAGAGCCAGACCGTGGCTGTACTGAGCCACGGCCTGTGGGAGCAATCGTTCGGCGCCGATCCTCATGTGATCGGCCGAACCATCCGCATGGACGGCTTGGCGTTATCAGTAATCGGCGTCATGCCGGCGGGCTTCGAGTTCCCCGAGAAGACCGAACTTTGGTTGCCACGCGGAGTGTTTCCGGATCGCTCGTCACGCAGCGCTCACAATTACTCGGTCATCGGTCGCTTGCAGCGAGGCGCCACGGCGGCTGCCGCTCAAGACGATCTCAACGCACTTTCCGCCGCTATTCGACGCCTGGATCCGAGCGATCGCGACTTCGGGGCAAGTCTTACTCCTCTGCATGAAGTGCTGGTGGGGAGAGTCCGTCCCGCGTTTCTGGTGCTGCTCGGCGCGGTTGGGTTCGTTCTGTTGATTGCCTGCGTGAACGTGGCGAACCTGCAACTGGCGAAATCCGGCGCCCGCTCCCGCGAGATGGCGTTGCGCACCGCGCTAGGTGCGCGACAAGGCCGGCTTGTGCGGCAGTTGCTCACCGAGAATCTCCTCCTCGCGCTGATGGGTGGCGTGACAGGTCTCGTCCTCGCGCTCTGGGGCACGGATCTTCTGCGGGCCTTTGTGCCGCCTGAGATACCGCGCATCGGTGAGATTCAGATAGATGGCTGGGTGCTCGGCTTCACTATCGGTATGACTGCTCTGACCGGCGTCCTGTTCGGCCTGCTTCCGGCGCTCTCCGGTTCGCGGACCAACGTGAATGACGCACTGAAGGAAGGTTCCGGCAAGACAACGGTGAGCCTGAGGGCCCGGCGCATCGGCGGCGCACTCGTTACGGGGGAGATAGCGCTCTCGATGGTGCTGCTCATTGGCGCCGGGCTGCTCATGCAAAGCTTCTGGCGCTTGCAGCGGGTGAATCCCGGATTCCAAACGAGCCATGTGCTGACGGCCGCGATCTCATGGCCATCCACGGCCCGGAGTTCGGATGAGGAGACGGGATCCGACATCCTGAATTATCAGCGCCTGTTCGAGCGCCTGCGCACCCTGCCAGGCATCGAAGCGGTGGCGGCTACGAATGCGTTGCCGGTCGCCGATTCCGGCGCTAACGGCGAGTTTCAAATCGACGGCCGCTTGAAAAACGGGAAAGAGATCCTGGACTCCCATTACCGAGTGGTTACTCCGGACTATTTCCGCGCGTTCGGCATTCCGTTGCTGCGCGGCCGGTCGTTCACAGGCCGCGACGATGGCGGCGCTCCCTGGGCCGCCGTCATCAATGAGTCAATGGCCCGGAAGTTCTTCGCGAACGAGGAAGCCATCGGAAAGCGCATCCGCTATTACGGGTTCGATCCCAAGCCGCAATGGCTCACGATCGCCGGCGTGGTTGCTGATTCGCGCGATTTCGGCGTCAACGCTCCAGCGCGCGCCATCTGCTTCACTAATTATCTTCAGCATCCCGGCGATCTGCGAGCGTCCACGCTGGTAGTGCGCGCGTCGAAGGAGGCGGGCCTGGCGAAGGCCATCGCCGCCCAGGTGCGCGCTATCAACAAGGACGTGCCGGTTACCGTGCGTCAGGTCGCGGATGTTCTTTCCAGCTCGATCGCCCGGCAGCGTTTTCAGATGCAGCTCCTGCTCATCTTCGCTACGCTCGCCCTGATGCTCGCTGCGATAGGTATCTACGGCGTACTATCGTACTCCGTCGAACGGCGGACGGGAGAACTCGGGATCCGGATGGCGCTGGGCGCCAAGCCGGCGCGCATCCTGCGCGAAGTTCTGGGAGAGGGTCTGGCGTTAGCCGGTCTCGGTCTTGCAATCGGCGCCGCCGGTGCCCTGGCGCTCACACGCACGCTCGAGAGCTTCCTGTTCAATATCACAGCGACGGACCCACTCACGTTCGCAGGAGTTGCGATCGCGTTGGGCGGAGTCGCCTTGGCGGCCAGCTATCTTCCCGCGCGGCGGGCGACGCTCGTGGATCCAGCGGCCGCGCTCAGGAACGAGTAAGTCATGCAAGCCTTCCTACAGGACCTCCGCTATTCGTTCCGTAAGCTCCGCAAGAGTCCGGGATTCGCGCTCGTCGCGATTTTGACGCTCGCGATCGGCATCGGCGCGAACACGGCAATCTTCAGCGTGGTCAACGCGGTACTCCTGCGCCCGCTGCCGTTTCAAGATCCCGATCGACTGGTGTCTGTCAATGAGCGCCTGGTCGCGCTCAGCCCTCACCCGATCACCTTCTCCGCGCCGGATTACGAGATCTACCGCGAGCAGACGCGGACACTCGCGCAGATGGGGGTCTACAGGAACAAGCAATTCGAGCTCTCCGGCGTGGATCGTCCTGAGCGCGTGATGGGCGCGCGCGTATCGGCGAGCCTGTTCCCGGTCCTCGGAATCGAGCCCGCGCTCGGGCGTTCTTTCAGCGATGACGACGATAGCCAGAACCGGGCGGTGGTGGTGCTGAGCGACGGTTTCTGGCGCGGTAAATTCCATGCGAACCGTTCAGTGATCGGGAAAGCGGTGCTGCTGGACAGGCGCCCATATACCGTGATCGGCGTCATGCCGCGCGGGCTTGAGTTCCCGATGCGCGGGGCTTTATCCAATAACGAACCAGCCGATTTCTATGTCCCGATCGCGTTCACCAAAGATGAGCTCGAGGGCTTCGGGAACATGTTCAACCACAGCGTGATTGGACGGCTGAAGCCGGGCTCAACGGTGGCGCAGGCAGCCGCGGAAGCGGAGACATTGGCCGCGCGTATACATGATCGCTATCCGGCGCGTCTGCGGGGGGAGCGCGCGATGGCGTTGGGGGCTGCGGTATTTCCGTTGCGGGACGAAATCATCGGGCGCGCGAAAACGCTGCTTCTAGTACTGCTGGGCGCCGTCGGAATCGTGCTGCTGATCGGATGCGCCAACGTGGCGAGTCTCATGCTGGCCCGCGCGGCGGGGACGCAGCGGGAAATGGCATTACGCACCGCGCTCGGAGCTACGCGGGCGCAGTTGGTCCGTCAGGTGCTTTCGGAAAGTCTGATCCTGAGCGTGGCGGGTGGCGCTTGCGGGATACTGCTCGCCATGTGGGCGTGCGATCTGCTCGTGCGCTTCGCGCCTCTGGATCTCCCGCGTGTGCAATCCATCCATGTAGACGCGCCGGTGCTCTGCTTCACGGCGCTCCTGTCGGTGGCGACCGCGCTTTTCTTTGGCCTCGTACCCGCGCTTCAGGCATCGCGCGCGGACGTGAGCGAAACATTAAAAGAGGGCGGACGTTCGTCCTCATCCGGGCAGGGAAGCCGGCGGGCTTTCGGGGCGCTGGTCACTGCGCAGTTCGCGCTGGCTCTGGTTCTGCTTGTGGGCGCAGGGCTTTTGATCCGGAGCTTTGGAGCTCTGCTGGCCACCAGTCCCGGGTTTCGTCCCGACCACGTGCTTACGCTTTCGCTGACCCTCCCTTCGCGAGGCTACCCGGAGGGACAGCAGGTCCTGGATTTTTACCGACGTTTGCTGGCCCGAGCCGAGTTCCTGCCCGGAGTGAAGGCCGCCGCCGTAAGTTCCGATCTTCCGTTGCAGGCAACCGAGCACCGAACGTTTCAGGCGGACAAGGATTCCACGTTGAGCCAGGGTGCTGCTCCGGCACTTTCGCAGACGTGGACCATGGGCAACTACTTTGAGGCTTTTGGAATTCCGTTGCGAAAGGGCCGCTATCTCAACGGGGGCGACGCGCGTGGACGGGAGCCGGTGGTTCTTGTGAACGAAACCATGGCGCGCCGATTCTGGCCAGGCCAGAATGCCATCGGCAGGCGCATCAGTTGGGGCGACGCCAAGCCTGTCTGGATGAAGATCGTGGGAGTGACGGGCGATGTGAAGCAGGGCGCGCTTGGCGACGCGATCGAGCCGCACACCTACACTCCGCTCGCGCAAGCGGACGATTCGACGCTGGCGGACGGCATCACGAACCTTCTTCGCGCCCAGGTGCTAGTGGTACGGACCAGCGGCGACCCCGCCATGACAGCTTCCGCGCTACGCGGGGAGTTGGCCTCGCTCGACCCGTCCCTGCCGGTTGCGAAGCTGCAAACGATGGAACAGGTGATGGATGAATCGGTTGGATCTCAGCGCTTCAGTACGATGCTACTGAGCATCTTCGCGGCGGCGGCCCTCTTCCTGGCGTCGATCGGAATTTACGGCGTTTTAGCATATTCAGTTACGCAGCGCACGCATGAGATCGGAGTGCGGATGGCGCTGGGCGCGAGGCGCGGTGACGTTCTGAATATGGTGGTGCGTCAAGGTCTTACGCTGGCCGCTGGCGGCCTCGCGATTGGCCTCGCGGTTTCGCTGGTTGCAACGCGCGC
>JAOAPQ010000731.1 GCA_025462965.1 Bryobacterales bacterium | reverse complement strand
GTATGGCGGCGTCGCCCGCCACTTCCGGCAGAGCGCTGCGATTCGATGTGATGACGGGCACGCCTGCCGACATCGCTTCCAGCACCGGCATGCCGAATCCTTCATCGAGTGAAGGGAACGCGAACATAGAGGCTCGGGCATACCATTTTGCGAGCGTTTCGCGGCTTACGTAGCCGGTGACCAGGATGCGTGGGTTGCCGGCTATCTTTTCCAGAATTTGTTGAGATCCGTACCCCGAAGAGCCCGCCAGTACAAGCCGCCAGTCGTGTGGGAGAGCGGCGAAGGCGTCTATCAGGCGACTGGTGTTCTTGCGGGTTTGTATGGCGCCAACCGAGAGAACAATGTTCTCGGGGCAGGCTAAAGTCTGATCCGCCGTTACACCGTGGTGGATCACCCGGATCCTGGACTTCTCCACGCCTAAAAGCGATTCGACCTGATTGGCAGTGAATTGGGAGACGGCGACGATGAGATCGGCTTCCGCGGCCGCGTGGCGCGCCTGTTCGGCGAAACGGCGGCGGAACTCTGGTGTGCTGTATTCGGCGGTCAGGACGAAAAGGTCGTGGAAAGTTGCGACCTGCTTCCGGAACCGGCGTTTCGGGAGTCGCTGGTTTAAACCGTGAAACAATCCCGAGCGCGACCCGAAGCTCTCGAATAAGAGATGGGCCCGGGCATTGGGCGGCAGCGGTCCGTGTTTGAAGAACTTGTGAGGGCGGAAGTACCAGCGGAACGGTTGGTCCGGATGCTGCGCCGAGAGCATGTGTAGGAGCTCGTGGGAGTAGATGCCAACGCCCGAAAGGTTAGCTCCCAGGCTGTAGGTGGCATCGATCGCGAGCTTCAATGTCGAGATTATAAGCTTTCAGCTTGCGATAAAGGGTGGTCCGGCCGATACCGAGGAGCGAAGCTGACATGCCGCGGTCACCATGCGTGTACTCCAGGCAATCGATGATTGCCCGCCGTTCCAACTCATCGAGGGGAACAATTCTCCTGGGTTCGAGCGCATTTGCGAGCGCAGCTAGTCCTGGAGTTGCCGAGTGGAGCACTGCGGTTTGCACCGCCGAGGGCAAATCCTCGATGTGGAGCTCGGGCCCTGGATTCATGGCGGCCATGCGATCCACGCAATTCTGGAGCTCGCGGACGTTGCCGGGCCAGGTGTAGTGCATGAGGGCGTCCATCACTTCGGGCGAGACGGAGTATGTTCCGAAGCGAGACAGGAATCGCTCGACAAGCTGGGGAATATCTTCCCGGCGCTCGCGGAGGGGCGGCATGCGGAGGGCGATCACGTTGAGCCGGTAGAAGAGATCCTGGCGGAACGTGCCGCGCTCCACCTCGCGGGCGAGATCGCGGTGAGTAGCGGCGATGACACGAATCTCAACCTTCTGCCGGTGCAGCGATCCGACGGGCCGGTATTCTCTTTCCTGAAGCAAGCGAAGAAGTTTGACTTGCATGTCGAGCGGCAAGTCGCCGATTTCATCGAAGAAGGCCGTGCCCTGGTTGGCGAGCTCGATCAAGCCGCGCTTATTTTCGGTGGCGCCCGTGAACGCGCCCCTTACGTGCCCGAAGAGCTCGCTCTCCATGAGCGGACCGACGAGCGAGCCGCAATCGATGGGAATGAACGCACCGCGCGGATTGGCGTTGTGGAGGCTGCGGGCGACCACTTCCTTCCCAGTGCCGCTTTCGCCCAGCAGCAGGACGGGACTGAGAGAAGTTCCTATTTTTTCGATTTGCCGGCGGATCGAGCGGATCTGCGGCGACTGCCCGACAAAACCATGCGGGGAGTCCACGCGCGCGTTGTGCATCGACTTGCTTCGAGTATAGGTCAGGGCTTGTCGAGGCGGACGACAAACGCTTCGGGGACGGAGATATCACTGCGGATTCGGACGGCTAGTACTTCGGCGGATTGAGGGGTAGGCTCGGTGCCGGCGAGCACGCGGTACATGGGCACTGAGCCCTCGCGCTCGACGATGCGCGCCGCGCCGTAGCGGGTCTGCATCTGTTGCTCGAGTCGTAGCGCGTTGTCGTGGTTGCGGAAGAGGCCCACCTGGACGGCGAAAACGGAGGCTTCGGGGACCGCCGGGTTCGCGATGATGAGAAGCTTTACGGGGGTGATCCCCGAGCCCAGCATCGCAATTTTCTGAGCCGCGGCGTGCGAAAGATCGATGATGCGGTTGCCTATGAACGGACCGCGGTCGGTGATGCGGACGTCCACTGTCATGCTGTTCGAGACGTTTTCGACGCGGACCCAGGTATTGAACGGGAGAGTGCGATGGGCGGCGGTCAGCTTCTCCATGTCGTAGATCTCGCCGTTCGCGGCCTGGCGTCCGTGGTAGGGGTGACCGTACCAGCTTGCTATACCGCTTTCGACGTCGCCGACTTTGGGGGCGGGAACGTTGGCGAGGGGCCGCTGGTGGCGGGCGACTTTCGTTTTCTTGCGGCAGGCGGCGAGGAAGGCCACCAGGAAGGCGGCGAGGAACGCGCGGCGGGGGACGACAGGCCACAAAAAACGATGGCCTGTCCTACTGGAGGCGTTAGGGGGTGACGGGTTTGCCATCGGCACCGTACACCGCGACGGGTCCGTACTTTTCAAGAACTGATTTTATCTTGCCGGCATCGCCGACTGCTACTACCTGGAGGGTCTCGAGGTTCACGTACTTTCTGGCGACGCGCGCGACGTCATCGGGCGTGACGGCCGTGATCTTCGCCGGATACGTGTCCCAGTAATCGTCCGGGAGATTGTAGATCTTGCGCGTGGTTGCGTAGCCGAGCACCTGCGTAGGCTGTTCCAGCGAAAGCGCGAAAGTCGCGACAATCGAGCGCTGTGCATCGTCCATCTCGCTTGCGGGAACTTTTTCGTCACGCAGCCGGGTGAATTCCTTGAGGAACTCGGTCATGGAGCCATCGGTGACAGGAGTTCGGACCTCGGCGGTTGCGCGCCACGGGCCGGCAAACTCGGTTGCGCTGAAATTGCTATACGCACCGTAGGTGTAGCCTTTCTCCTCGCGCAGGTTGAGGAACAGACGGCCGGCGGGGCCACCACCGAGGATCCGGTTCATGACGTTGACGGCGAAATAATCGGGGCTGCGCCGATCGATGGCAATGTTGCCGAGCACGAGGTTGGTCTGGACGGAACCGGGACGGTCTACCAGATAGATTTTCTTTTCGGCGGCTGGCGACGGACTGGGCGGGATCTTTTCCACGAAATCGTTGCGTTTCCAATCCGCGAGGGCTTTGTTCAGCTTCGGAATGAGCTGCTTTGCATCGACGTCGCCTGCGATCGCGAGGATGGAATTCTGCGGGGCATACCGTTCGTGATGCCACTTCGCGAGTGCTTCGCTGGTCATCGCCTGAATCGCTTCGGGCGTCGTGGAAACGGTGGCCGCTGGGAAGCTTCCGTACACAGCTTTGTTGAACCGTTCGTTGGCGAGGAAGGTCGGCGATGTGCGCTGCTGGCGTAGGGCGACCAGCTGCCGCTGCTTATACTTCTGCAGTTCGCCATCGGGGAAGTTGGGGTGGAGAAGGATATCGGTCATCAGCGCGAACCACTTGTCGAAGTTGTCGCTGAGGCCCGAGGCGGAAATGGTGGCTTCCGGAGTGCCAAACGCCGTGCCGGCGTTAAGATTCGCGCCG
>JAOAPQ010000367.1 GCA_025462965.1 Bryobacterales bacterium | reverse complement strand
TCCTGAGCTTCGAAACCGAGCACGTTCTGGTCGCGGCCCGCCAGCTCGTGGAGCTCGGACCTCAAATCCATGAGGATGGACGCAGCCGCGGTGGTATCGGGCGGGGCCTGGCCATCGCTGGTCAAACGGTTGATCCATCGGATCACCTGAAAGTCACGCAACCCGCCGGGCCCGTCCTTGATGTTGGGCTCCAGGTGAAAGATGGTGTTCTGGAACTTCCGGTGGCGCTCGCGCGTGAGCCGCACCAGGCGCTTCGTAATCTCATCCTTACGCCGGAAGAGGAAATTTTCCAGCGGAACGACCAAGCGCTGGTATGTCTCGCGATCGCCCGCGACCAGGCGCTGGTCCAGCAGACTGATGGTGAGCTCGAGATTGCTCTCGTGCAAGGTGAGGCATTCGGCGATGGTACGGGTGCTTTGGCTCACCCGCAATCCGGAATCCCAAAGAGTCTGGAGGAACGAAGCGACGGCCTCCCGCGTCGATGCGATCCGCTCCTCGGAATCGGTGAGGATCAGGAGATCGACATCGGAATACGGGAAGAGTTCGCGGCGGCCGTAACCGCCAACCGCGAGTAGCGCCAGGCCCGCACGATCGGGAAAGCGCTCGCGAACGAGCACATCAACGCCGGATGTGCGGCCTTCGAAGTCGGACATGCGTCCTACAGAGCGGATTCGCCGCGATCGCCGTTGCGGATGCGAATGGCGTCGCCGATATCACTCACGAAGATTTTCCCATCGCCGATCTTACCGGTCCGGGCCGCCGCGGTAAGAGTCGACAATACTTCCTCAAGGCGGGAATCGGGGACGATCAACTCGAATTTGACCTTCGGCAGGAGATCCACCGTGTATTCCTGGCCGCGGTAAACCTCCTTATGTCCTTTTTGCCGCCCGTGGCCGCGAACTTCGGTGACAGTCATGCCATCTATGCCGATCGCCTTGAGCGCTTCCTTTACTTCCTCGGTCTTGAACGGCTGGACAATCGCTTCTACTTTTTTCATGTCGGTTAAGTCTCGAAGAGATAGCCTTCTTCTCCATGTTGGCTCAGATCGAGACCTTCACGCTCGGCCTCGGGGGAAACACGCACGCCGGTGAGGACATCGGCGATCTTCAAAGCGATCAGGGTTCCAACGATCGCGACGGCCCAGGAAATAGCCACGCCGATGAGCTGGTAAAGGATCTGGATACCGTGTCCGTCGACCAGGCCGAGCGGAAGAGCCTTGCCGGCCGCATCCTTCAAGCCGTCGTTAATCGCGTTGGTGGCGAAAACTCCGGTGAGTAACGCTCCGAGCGTTCCGCCCGCGCCATGCACGCCGAAAGCATCGAGCGAATCGTCATAGCCGAACAGTCGTTTGACGGCGGTGGCCATGAAGTAACATACCAGACCGGCGGCAATTCCGATCAGGATCGCGGGCATGGGTTGGACAAAGCCTGATGCCGGCGTGATGGCCACGAGTCCCGCGACGGCTCCGGAGATCGCGCCGAGAATGCTCGGTTTGCCGTGCTGCGCCCACTCGGCGAACATCCAGGCGAGCGCGGCGGAGGCGGCGGCGAAGTGCGTGGCGATAAAGGCGCTGGTGGCAAGGCTGGACGCGGCAAGCGCGCTGCCGGCATTGAAGCCGAACCAGCCGACCCACAGGAGACAGGCTCCGATGACGCTGATGACGATGCTGTGAGGCCGGATGGGCTCGTGCGGGTAACCGATCCGCTTCTTGAGGTAGAGCGCGCATACCAGCGCCGAGACGCCGGAAGTGATGTGAACGACGGTGCCGCCGGCGAAATCGAAGCAGGGAAACTTGCCGCCGGTGAAGGCGTTCAACAGGCCGCCCTTGCCCCACACCATGTGCGCCATAGGGAAATAAACCAGGAACATCCAGATGATGGTGAAGATTAGCATCCCGCTGAACTTCATTCGTTCCGCGTACGCGCCAGAGATGAGCGCGGGCGTGATGATCGCGAACATGAGCTGATACACCATGAACGTGCCCTGAGGAATGGTGGCCGCGTAATCCGCATTGGGAGCGCTGCCGACGCCGTTCAGAAAGAGGTACCGGAGATCGCCGATGAACGACATGCCTTCGCCAAACGCGAGGCTGTACCCGACGACAGCCCAGAGCATGGTGACCACGGCCATCAGCACGAAACTGTGCATGATAGTGGAAAGCACGTTCTTGCGGCGAACCAGGCCTCCGTAGAAGAGCGCCAGGCCGGGGCCGGTCATCATAAGGACCAGGGCGGCACTCACGAGCATCCAGGCGTTATCGCCCGCGCTTTGGGCGGACTTCGCCGCCGCTTCCACGGCCGTGAGGCGCTGCTCGAGTGTGGGTGCGGCAGTGGGCGCCGTTGCTTGCGCAAACGCAGCGGCCGGCAGGATTGCGGCTAGAGAGAGAGCTAACGCTCGCACGTTCATTGCTGATTCATCCTTTATTTACCGTGTGGGGGAAAGAATCTAGTATTCCATTGAATTCCCGAATCGTAAAGGATTCGGCGATCACTGCACCGCAATCAACTGCAGTTTTTCGAGCATCCGCACTGAGCGCGCGCCCTTTTTTTCCTGTGGCGCGACAATGCGGAACGGACCCTGGTAGTTGAATAGCGGCTTCCCGTCGATCTTATCCGCGACGATGATCCGGTTGTCGTTGAAGCCCGGATCGAACTCAGCCAGCGCGTAGACCACGTTGTAACCGTCGCGCGCGGTAGCGAGAACGCACACGGCCATGTTTTTGCCGGAGAGTTCTTTGTCGAGTGGCGCTCCCGCCTTTTTCAGGATTTCGTACACCAGAACGCCCTCGTAAGTTACGTCCCTACCCTGGTCTTTGACCGTGACGGTAGTCCGTGGCATCTTCGCGAGATCGTCCGCGGTCAGCTGAAGGGGTTGTTTCACGGCGCCGGTGACGCTGAGCGGCGCGGGCGCCTGTGCGAACAGAGTTGCCGCTAGCAGAAATGCGAAAATAGCAGATCGAGTGGGCATGTCCATTACTTTACGATGGCTGGTGCTGCTGTTCGGCCTGCCGGTCGGATTTCCCGAGCCGCCTGTGCCTGTCGATAATCCCTTCACCCCGGCGAAAGTGGAATTGGGCCGGCATCTGTTCTACGACAAGCGCCTCTCGGTGAACGGCACTCAATCCTGCGCGACCTGTCACGAACAGGCGCACGCCTTCGCGGATCGCCGTGCGCACGGCGTGGGCGCGACCGGCGAGATCCACCCGCGCGGCAGCATGAGCCTGGCGAACGTCGCGTACAGCCTGCGATTGACCTGGGCCAATCCCCATCCGCAGACGCTGGAAGAACAGGCGCTCGTGCCGATGACAGGGCGCCATCCCGTGGAGATGGGCCTGTCTGACGATGCGGCGGCGTTCCTTCAGATTGCGGCGGGCGATCCGGTCTACCAGAAGCTGTTTCGCGAGGCCTTCGGCAAGGACGCGTTCACGCTTGGCAATGTTACTCGCGCGATCGCGTCTTTCGAACGCACACTCATTTCCGGAAACTCGCCTTACGACCGCTACCACTATGGCGGCGATCGCTCCGCCGTACCCGAAGCCGCCAAACGCGGCGAAGAGCTGTTCTTCAATAACAGGCTGCAATGCTTTCACTGCCACGGCGGGTTCAATTTCGGGGGCACGAGCGAAGAGTTTCAGGACAACGGACTGGATGCCGGCCTGTTCAAGGCTCCGACGCTGAGGAACATCGGGCTGACCGCGCCCTATATGCACGACGGGCGCTTCGCGACGCTGGAAGCCGTAATCGAGCATTACGCGCGCGGCGGGATGCACGGGCCGCAGCAGAGCCGGTTCGTGAATGGATTTGCGATCACGCAAGAGCAGGAGCGGGACCTGGTGGAGTTCTTAAAGACTCTTACGGATCAGGAGTTCGTGAATGATCCGCGGTTCACCGATCCCGGGAAATGATCGTTGTTGTCAACCGTCAGAATGAGGGTTGACCTACAATCAAGGCCGTGATCCGTTTTGCTTGGCTTGTTGCCATTTCCATGCTGGCAGTCGCAGCTTTTGCCGAAACACACCCCGAGCAGCTTCGCTGCGAATATCGCGTAAATCCGGTGGGTATCGACGTCACGGCGCCGCGTCTCAGTTGGGCGCTCGCCGCCGATCCAAGCGCGCGAGGCGTCCGCCAGACCGCCTATAGAATCCTGGTGGCATCTTCGGAACGGACGCTGCGATCGAATACCGGCGATCTCTGGGATTCGGGCCGGGTGGAATCGGCCCAATCCGCGCACGTCGCGTACGAAGGCGGCCCGATGTCTTCGGGCGCCGTCGCATTCTGGA
>JAOAPQ010000717.1 GCA_025462965.1 Bryobacterales bacterium | reverse complement strand
GCCGAGGCGCCGAGGGCGTCGAAGCCGCGCAGGGACATGGTGCGGTTGGGCTGCAGCTTATAGATCTTCTCGCTCATTTTCTGCTTGGAGAATAGCGGTCGCGTGTAGAGGCCGCGGGGCCTCGGGTCCGTAGGTTGTTCAGATTACGAGGTAAATGTTGTCGAGTTCGGCGTGAATGGCCGCCGATAAACGCAGATAAACGCGGATTGGGATAATATTGTCCCGATTCGTTTTGTTTTAGGAGGAATATATGACAACCGCGAACATCGATCGGCTGGGCTCGCGCTCGTTTCCCGGCGCTGTGGCCGCGAGCGCTCGCGACTTTAGCGCGACCGATCTGGCCGCGCTGCGCCCATATGTCGTGAGCATGCGGCAAGGCCACTGGGACACGGGCGGCATCTTCAATTCAACGCCGGGCGATGTGGACGCTCTTTTTTTCGAGCACGCCAAGAGCGCCATCGAAGGTCTGGCGAACGGGAAGAAGCTGAAATTTGTCCTCTATGCCCACGGCGGTCTTGTGTCCGAGCAAAGCGGACTCGAGCAGGCCCAGTTCCACATTAACTGGTGGAAGCAGAGCGCGGCCGATGGCATTTACCCGATTTACTTTATCTGGAAGACCGGCTTGGGCGAGACTATCGCGCAGGTGCTGGGATTGGCCGGCGGCGCGGCCCGGGACCTGGCAGGCGCCCCGCGGGAGTGGGTATCCGATCCGATCGTAGCGGCGATCGCCCGCCGCCTTGGAGGAGAGGGCCTGTGGTCCGGCATGAAGCGCGACGCGGAGCAGGCCGTGATGCCGGACGGAGCGGCAACCTATGTAGCTCAGAAACTCAAAGAATTCTGCGACCTCTACCCCGATAGAGTGGAGCTGCACGCGGTGGGTCACAGCGCCGGCGCCGTTTTCCATTCGCATTTCATCCCGCTCTCCACCGTTAAGAAAAATCCCTATTTCACGACGACAAGCCTCCTGGCTCCGGCTGTTCGCGTGGATACATTCATGGACCAGCTCACGATGGACGACAGGCACGGCGGCCGTGTCATCAAGCCCGAGGTGGGCCATCTCGCGATCTTCACGATGAAGAAGGATTTCGAGAAGCGGGATAACTGCGTCAACATTTACCACCAGTCATTGCTGTATTTGATTTATCACGCGTTCGAGCCGGTGAACCCGACTCCGATTCTCGGGCTGGAGGAGTCGCTTCGCGGAAACAGCCAGCTCGCCGCCCTGATGGGTCTGGGTGGAGCGAGCGCCCGGAACGCGGAAGTGATCTGGTCCACAACGGCGACTACCAGCGGCTGCTCCGCGACCGAGGCGATACACCACGGCGATTTCTCGAGCGACGCGCCGACGTTCAACAGCATCCTGCGCCGTATTCTGAAGCGCTGCAACGACGAGCCTATTCATCCGTTCCCATCGGGCGCGCGGGAACTGCAGGATATGTGGGATATCTGGGCTCCGCCGACCGATCTGCCGGGGTTCACGGTCGCCGCGGGCGGCCAGTCTGAGCCGCCACCCGCGGCGACGGTGACCACTCCCCCGGTGAAAGCCACCACCAACTCGGGGGCGCGCAGGGCGCTTTGCGTAGCGATCGACGCTTATGCAAGCCCGAATCGCCTGACCGGCTGCGTTCACGACGCGCATACGTGGGCCACGGTTCTGAGCGGGAAAGGCTTCGAGACGCGCTTGCTGCTCGATCGCGACGCGACCTATGACCGAATCACCGCGGCTCTGCGCGAGATGGTGCAATCCAGCCGTGCGGGAGATGTTCTTGTGTTTCAGTATTCCGGACACGGGACGACGGTGCCGGACAGTACCGGGCGCACGGTCGACGGCATTGAAGAAGCCATGGTGCCGGTGGATTTCAACGTGGACACACCGAAGCTGCTGATGGATTTCGATGTCGCGGCCATTTTCACAGCGCTCCCGGCGGGCGTAAACCTGACGTGCTTCATCGATTGCTGCCATTCCGGAACGATCACCCGGATGTTCGTCGGCCTCGCGCCGCAAGCGGGCGATCCGGCGGCGGATGAACGGCCGCGCTTCATTACACTTTCCGCCGAGGAGATCGCGGCGGTGCAGCAGTATCGGGCGGGATTCGCCGCGACGGCTCGCGGCGTTACCCTGGGAGGTCAGGATCGCATGCGCGACATTGTATTTGCGGCGTGCCAGCCGGATGAAGTGGCTTGGGAGGTGAACGGACAAGGAGAGTTCACCAGGTTGGCGACGGGGCTTCTGGCGAGCAGCGGGAGCATGAGCCACGATCAGTTCCAGAATGCCGTGGTGCAAGCGTTCGGGTCCGCACCGCGGCAGCATCCCGTTCTGGATTGCGCGGTGCAGGTGAAATCGCGCGTGTTGTTGCAGCCGGCGTAGATGGCTTCCGAAAACGAGACAAACGTGGCATCCACGCCCGAGGCGACCGCGGCGCAGGCGGAATCGCGTGAAGGCGTCACGCCGCAGGGCTCACCGCAGGAGGGGAACGGCGGGGTTCCCGGGCCCTATGCGCTGGGCGAGGGCATCACGCGCGCGGATCGGATCGCTCCCTATGAGCGCAAGACCGGCGACCCCATTTACCGGCCGCTGCGCATCTTTACGCGCGACCCGGCAACCAGCCTTCTGGCGGGCGCGATCGCGCTGGTAAATCTGCCGTATGAGCCGCTCAAGCCCGGGCCGGAAGGGGCATTGTTCCGGGTTGAGGGACCGGGCCCGCCGCAGGACCTGGACGACCCGGCGCTGCTGATTTCGAATGGCGCCACACCTTCCATGTCCGACGGGCAGTTCCGGAAGCAGATGGTGTACGCCGTCTGCACGTCGGTGTACGGATCGTTCCGGGCGGCGCTTGGGCGTTACGTCGCGTGGGGATTCGACCAGCCGGGCGCGGGCGCCCTGAAGCTCACGATTCGGCCGGAGGCCTTCGAAGGCGAGAACGCGTTTTATGAGAAGAGAAATGGCACTCTCTCGTTCGGCTTTTACAAGGGCGACAAAGGGAAAACGCGCGGTAACAACCTGCCTGGCGGCACGTTTTACACATCGCTCTCGCATGACGTGGTGGCGCACGAAGTCACCCATGCGCTCTTAGATGGGCTGCGTTCGAACTTCACGATTCCAACGGGACCGGACGTACCCGCGTTCCACGAAGCGCTGGCCGACCTGGTGGCATTCTTCCAGCGGTTCAGCTACGCGGGGGTGGTGCGCGCGGCGATCCGCGAGGCCGGGCCGAACCTGGCCAAATCCGCAATCCTGACCAACATCGCCGAGCAGTTCGGGCAGACTGTGTTGGGCACGGGCGCGCTGCGGACGATCACGGAGATGGGGCGCCATGGCGAGGATCTGCGGCAGTACGGCGAGGACGCGGAACCGCATGCGCTGGGGTCCGTGCTGACGGCGGCGGTCTTCGACGCCTTCAACACTATCTTCCGCCGCAAGACGGAGCCGCTATTGAGCCTCGCGACGGGGGGAACGGGCATTCTCCCGCACGGGCAGATGCCGGCCGATCTTCAGGACTTGCTGGCCAAGGCGGCCAGTAAGCTGGCGAGCCAATTCCTCTCGATTTTGATCCGCTCGATTGACTACTGCCCGCCCGTGGACATCCGTTTCGGAGACTTTTTGCGCGCGATGATCACAGCGGATCACGACCTGGTTCCCGACGATCCGTACGCGTACCGGGAAGCGTTGATCGATGCGTTCCGTCGGCGCTCGATCTTCCCGATCAGGGTGCCGAATCTTTCCGAAGACGCGCTGTTGTGGCGGCCGACGCGTATGCAGATCGAACCGATACCGGGCTTGAACTTTGCCAGTCTGCGGTTCCGGGGCGATCCGCAAAACGCCGCGGGCGGGAAGGAGTTGCTGCGGCAGGCGCGCTGCCTGGCGGACGTGATCTGCCGGCCGGAGTATGCCGCGGAGTTTGGGCTGGTGTCGCCGGGGCGCGCCGCTCAAATGGGTGTGCAAGCCGGGCTGCCGTGCATCCAATCGATCCGTTCGAGCCGGCGCATCGGACCGGACGGGCAGGTGGCGTTCGACCTTGTCGCTGAAGTGACGCAACGCCAGACGGCGTTGCACCGCGGCCGGCCGATGCAGTTCCTGGGCGGCGCGACGGCGATAATCGGGCCGAAGGGGGAGATGCGGTACGTAATCTCGAAATCGGTGACGAGCGAGAGCCGGATGCTTAGCCAGAAGGCCTACCTCGATTCGGATGCGGGCAACGCGCTTTGGGAAACGACGCGAGCCGGCTTGCGGCCAAGGCCGGAGATGTTACGGCTGTTGCACGAGTGAGCGGGGAGTCTCGGC
>JAOAPQ010000366.1 GCA_025462965.1 Bryobacterales bacterium | reverse complement strand
ATGCCCGCTGAATGGCGCTATTCCACGGCGCCGGCCATGTCGAAGGAATTTTTCCAAGCGCATTTCTACCCGCGCGAGCACTCCTGGCGCGCATGGTTCACCAATAGCCTGAATTACTACCTGGCTTGCCTCTTCTTCAACGCGTTCCCTCTGCCGCAGCGTGAAGCCGGCGCTCGCGAAGCGATGGCGCACATGGGCGCACTGGCCAGCCGCGGCGTTTCTATCCTGATCTTCCCCGAAGGCCGCATCACGGATGACGGCGCAATTCAGCCCTTCCAGCCCGGAGTCGGCATGCTTGCTTCTCGGCTCGGCTTGCCCATTGTCCCGATCCGCCTGGAAGGCCTGCACCAAGTCCTGCCGCGCAACCAGCGCTGGCCGCGCCCGGGCCGCGTGCGCGTAATCTTCGGGCCGCCGATCCAAGTGCAAAGCGATAATTACGCCGCGATCGCCGCAGCCGTGGAAGAAGCAATCCGCGCCCTGTAAGTTCCCGCAACCCACCATCCGCGCTCCACGTCATACGCCCAATGCGTCTGGGTCTCGCGATTCTTACAGTCTTTTTCTCCGCTTCTCTTTGCAGAGCGCAATCTGGCAGAGCGCAATCTAGCAGCGCGCAATACACCATCACGACACTGGCCGGCACGGGCACAGGCGGCTACGCAGGCGATGGCGCCGCAGCCACAAGCGCCCAGCTGAACGCCCCCTTCGCCCTCGCAGTCGATGCCCCGGGCAGCGTCTACGTAGCGGACGAATTCAACAGCCGTGTGCGCAGGATCACGCCCGCCGGCATCATTTCGACCGTTGCCGGCAACGGTACCAACGGCTATACGGGCGACGGCGGCCCCGCCGCCAGCGCCGAACTCTCCGATCCATCCGGACTTGCGTTCGATTCCGCCGGGAACCTCTACATTGCCGACACCGGCAACAACGTCGTCCGAAAGATGACCCCGGACGGAAACATCTCGACCATTGCCGGCAGCAATTCCTTGGGCGCCGGATACACCGGCGACGGCGGCCCCGCTACCGGCGCGCAGCTCAACAATCCCTCGGGTCTCGCCGTGGATTCGCGCGGTGACCTCTACATCGCAGATACCAGCAACAACGTCGTCCGCATGGTGGATACCCAGGGCAATATTTCCACCATTGCCGGGAACAACTCTGCCGCTACCGGCTTCTCCGGCGACGGCGGCCCCGCTACCAGCGCCGTTCTGTACAATCCCATCGGCGTCGCCGTCGATTCGGCCGGCAACCTCTATGTTGCCGATGGCGGGAACAGTCGTGTGCGCCTGGTGTCCGCGGCCACCGGCAACATCGCGACCTTCGCCGGTTCCGGAAGCGGCTACTCCGGCGACGGCGGCCCCGCCGCGCGAGCGAAGCTCAACACGCCGAAGGGCATCGCACTCGATTCGGCGGGTAATCTGTATATCGCCGATCGCTTCAACAATGCCATCCGTATGGTGAACGCCGCCGGCATCATCTCGACCATTGCCGGCGACGTGACGGGCGCCAACTTGTTCGGGCCTTGCGGAGTGGCTGTGGACCGGGCCGGAAACGTCTCGGTCGCGGATACCGGCGACAACCTGATCCGGTTGCTCACGCCCGTTCCGCAGGCGCCCATTATCACGTCGAACGGCGTTATCGGAGCGGGGAACTTCGGCGCCTTGAAATCAATCGCGCCCGGTTCGTGGATTGAGATTTATGGATCGAATCTCGCCGCCGATTCCCGCGGCTGGGCCTCGATCGATTTCAACGGCATCAACGCCCCGACATCGCTCGATGGAACCAGGGTCACCATCGGAGGACAGGCGGCATCTGTCGATTACATCAGCGCCGGACAGGTGAACGCGCAGGTTCCTCAGAACGTTGCCGCCGGAACCCAGCAACTCACGATCACAACGAGCGCGGGAACGAGTGCTCCATATAGCGTTACTGTGAATCCCACGGCGCCAGGCCTCGACGCCCCTGCCGCGTTCAACATTGGCGGCACGCAATACATGGCCGCTCTGTTCACGGATGGAAAAACGTACGTTCTCCCTCCCGGCACGATCTCCGGCATCATCTCGCGGCAGGCCAAACCGGGCGAGACGATTGTCATTTACGGGGTTGGTTTCGGCGATGTAACTCCCGGCATTCCGGCGGGCCAGCTGGTTCAGCAGATGAGTACGCTCGCCGCCGAGTTCCAACTCACCTTCGGCCAGCAGCCTGCAACGCTTTCCTACGAGGGCCTCGCGCCCGGCGCGGTGGGTCTCTACCAATTCAACGCCGTGGTTCCGAATGTCGCCAACAGCGACGCCGTCCCCGTCACCTTCATGCTCAACGGCATCGCAGGAACTCAAACTCTCTACACAGCCATCCACAACTAAACGACCGGCACGGAGTGGCGGCCTGCGCGGCGGTTAGCAACCTGGTTGGTAACCGCCGCTATGGGGTCCTCAGTACCCGAGCGGATCAACAGAGCACCCAGGCGTTACATGCCAATTACCCCAGCGATCGTAGTACCCGCCCGGATTGCAATAGTCAGGTCCATAATACGAAGGGCCGTACGCATAGGGAGCACTGTAATATCCGTAGGATCTTGGATACCCACGGTACCCGTCGCCATTGCCCCAACCTCGGTCATGGTCGTGTCCACGGTACCGGTCACGATCGCCCCAACCCCGGTCATGGTCCTGTCCACGGAAGTAGGATTCGCCGCGATAGTTGCCACCACGCCCTGAGTACGCCTGTCCACCGTGATTCCCGCCACGGCCCGAATACCCCTGCCCACCGTAGTTGCCACCGCGGCCTGAGTACCCCTGTCGGGAAGATTCCCAGCCGCCGGAGCCCTCGCGTCCATTCCCATGATTTTGTGCCATGAGGGCACCAGATCCCCCGAGAGTAATCACTGCCGCAACGAACGTTGTTACGAAAGCAAATCGCTTGAACATATTTAAGCTCCTGATCAATCGACGCGCTCCCGCCGCGTTGCGTTAATGACTCCAACGATTACGAATGAAAAATAATGATACTCGCGTCTCTTTAATGAAGCTTAATTTTTGTATAAGTTAGAGAATGTCTGAAGGTCGCTGCGATTCAGGTCCGAGACAGCCCAGTAGATCATGCCGTCCTTTGTCCACTCCACGGTGTTGTAGCCGTTATGAGTGGACGCGTCGCTGGCGGATCGGGAAGAGGGCCACGTAAATAGCGTGATCACGTGTCGGTTATGCAGAAAGACAAGCGCCGCAACGGACCTCCCGTCCATGTAATCTACGCGGCCGCCTGAGAGCGGGAACCCTTGTGGGCCGAGGTCCTTCACGGTGGGTGAAAAATCGAGCTTGCCGCTGAACCAAGGTTTGACAGTATGCCGGTCTGAGGAGACCACGTCCACCAAATGGCCGCCCATCATGGATCGCAAGTGCTCAGAAAGAATTTCTTGCGCGATAAACCGATTTTCAGAACGGTCCCTGCTCATGAACACAAAATTGGCGCCAAGGGACACCACCAGAAACAGCGAGGCGGCCATGGCCATTTCCTTCCACGGCCATACCCTAGGCTTCTTGCCGGGATTCCGAACTGTACTCAGCACGCGCTGTCTTAAGGAATCCGGCGCCGAAAAATAGAGATTTCCGGCACGAATGTCAGCCCGGAGTTGCTGCATTCGCCGATATTCCTCATTGCACGAGGAGCAGTCTGCAATATGGTCGAGAACCTGCGCTTGCCGGTTTGGATCCAACTCGCCGTCCAGGTACGGCTCAATCATAGGCTGCATCGAAGAACAGGTCACGATTTTTCCCCTTTCGCCGTCATGCAGTCTTCCAGGCGCTTTCGAGCGCGCGAGAGCCGCGACATCACGGTGCCGATCGGAAGCGAAGCGACATCGGCAATATTTTGATAGGACAATTCTTCGAGCTCTCTCATCACCAGTGTCTCGCGGTACTCGAGGGGAAGCGCGTCTATGCACTCCCTCAACGCTCGCAGACTGGAACTTCTTATAGCGGCTTCCTCCGGATTCGACGGTCGCGCATTCGGGCTGTGCAAATGTTCATCGAAAACCAAGGAGTTACTCTTTTGTTGACCGCGCCACGTAAGGAAAGTGTTCCGGACGATTGTCAGCAACCATGCCTTGCCATCTCCACCCGTGAACCCGTCGAAGTATCGTAGCCCTCGAACATAAGCCTCCTGAACAACGTCTTGCGCATCCGGGTCATTCCGCGTGAGCCAGCGGGCCAGGTTATACGCGGAATCCAAGTGCGGAAGCATGGTTTTTTCGAAAAGAGTCACCTTGGCCTTATCATCAAGCTTTACTCGTTTGGAGAGCGTTTTATTCCCGATCCAAACGCCTGGTTCGAGGTCACAGTAGCGCGGGAACGCCGCCGGACAGGGTTGGCGTGAATTTGCAGACGTCCTTGCCAGGTAGTAGCGATAGAATCGTCAGCGGATCAGGAGACCAAACAATGCGTACGAAATATTGCATCGCGGTGTTGATGACCGCTCTTTTCGCTCATGCGGCCGATTCGCCCCGGGTGTTCGGGCCCGCGCAAGTAGAGGAGGTGTATCGAGTCTTGCTGGACCGCGACGCGCTTCTCCTGGAGTCGATCACGGACGTCATCAAGCAGAAGGGCATCCAGGACGGACAGGTGTTCGTGACGGCGGGCTCGGTCCAGGAGTGCACCTACCATTACGTCACTTCGACAGCGCAGAAACCGGTGAATGCGTACAAGACGATAAAAGAAGCGGCGGAGATTCTAAACGCGGGCGGGCTTATCGCATCCGGGGAGCCGCACCTGCATATTACGCTGTCAACTCCGGCCAAAGGGGCTTTTGGCGGACACCTTGAGAAGGGCTGCCGGGTGCTGTACCTCGGAGAGGTCACCATCATGAAGTATTCGGGACCTCCGTTAACCAGAAAAGACAACGCGAATGGCGTGTCGCTCCTGCAATCGCGCTAAATCCGTGAGAGAAACGCGGGCGAGCGAAGAGGACCGCCATGGGCAAGGCAGAACTCGCGCCATCAGTGGTGTTACGGCCGAGGAAACCAGGTTCTGAACCTGGAACATTACTTCGATGTTCTGGAGAAAAACCAGGCGCCATGCAGGGATCCGACCCGCTAATGCAGTGACGGCAGGCCGGACCGCTGGCGCATCCTTCGAGCCGCCGTCGCGGGCGCAGCCACCTCAAAGCTGTGCATCTGCGATCGAACTCATTTGTCTTTCGTCATCGTGATGGGCCCAACACGGTCGTAAATCCACTTCGCGGGATTGTGGTGCTGCGCCGAAAACGTACCTGCCAGGTTTCCGTCTTTCAGTTCCAGCTTCCACCGCAGCGGCTCGCCGCCCTCAAAGTCCAGATAGACGTATACGTTCACTTTCGCCCCCGCCTGCTGCACATCCAGTTTGAGCCCGGTCTTCCCGGTCTTGTCGATCCGATTTCCGGTGAGCTTGCCATCCTCCATCCGGATCTCCAGCGTCTGCTTCTCCTGTCGCTTCGTACCGGCCTCGTCGGTGGTGTCGGCAACACCTGTCCATCGGCCCGCAATATCGGGGTTGGGCGCCTGTGCGTCGAGTCCGGCGACGAACAGGAAACCAAGAGCGAATATTCTGGTCGCGAATTTCATCACCCCGAACTATACCGTGTTCCGGTGGCTGACAGCATAGAGCGGCGTTCCACCCTCTGGCGGGCACTCAGATTTGATGAGCCTTCCGGATCATCTCACTGGCACGTTCGCCGATAATCACACAGGGCGCCATGGTGTTGCCCGTAGTGACGCGCGGCATGATGGATCCGTCGGCGACACGAAGGTTCTCGATTCCGTAGACTTTGAGGCGACTGTCCACTACCGACATTGTGTCTCTGCCCATTTGGGCAGTACATGTCTGATGCCAATATGTGACGGTGGCGTCCCGGATGAAGTCTTCAAGAGCGGAGCCTTTGAGATTGCCCGGCATCACCTCTCGCTTCACGAAAGATCGGAGTGCGGCGGAGTTGCCGATCTCGCGGCAGATTTCCACGCAGGCGATCGCGGCCTTCAGGTCGTCCGGGTGAGTAAGCGTGTTGGCTTCGATCTCGACGGGATCCAACGGATTGGGGCCTGTGAGACGAATCAGTCCTCGGCTCTTTGTGCGCACGACACCTGCCGCCATTGACCAGGAATTGGACGGTGGGTTGAACCTGGCTGCTGTCTCGGCACTTGTGATGGGCACTGCAGCCTGGCATGTCTGCAGGTCCGGGGTATCGAGGCCAGGATCACTCTTCCAGAAAAACGTCGACTCACCCGTGCCGTTCCCCGGCAGCTGTGGTTGCGGATACTCCCAGATGCAGCCAACGAAAAAATGGTCCTGCAGGTTTTGTCCCACGCCCGGAAGATGCTGCACGACACGGATTCCGAAGCGCTGCAACTCGGCTTGGCTACCTATGCCGGATTGCATCAGTACCTTGGGCGTATGGATCGCTCCCAGCGACAGCACAACCTCGCGGCCGGCGCCGATGCGCTGAGTTCTGCCGTCGTAAAGGCACTCCACGCCAGTGGCTCGTTTCCCTTCGAAGATCACCCGGGTGACGAGCGAGTGAGAGAGCACGGTCAGATTTGGCCGGTCCATGTAGGGAAACGTGTAGGAACGAAAGATGGATAGGCGCTTTCCGTCACGTGCTCGCAAATCGAGGATAGAGGCGCCGCCATCGCTCTCCATCATGCGACCGTTGTTGCTTTCGAAGGTTGGAATACCGATGGAACGTGCTCCTTCCACCACAGCGGGAGCGATTGGTGTCGGGTCAGGAGCGGACTGTACGAATACCGGTCCGCCAGTCCCCCGGTGTTGGGGGTCCAATGCGCCATGCCAGTCTTCGACGCCCTTGTAGAGGCGGAGTATGGAATCGTAGTTCCAGGCCGGATCATCGACCTGCGACGCGAAGAAGTCCCAATCGTTCTTGTGCCCACGTGCCCAAGCCATCACGTTGATGCTGGATCCGCCACCCAGGACTTTCCCCATATTCAGCGGGATGGAGCGCCCGTTGAGGCAGGGATTGGGCTGAG
>JAOAPQ010000178.1 GCA_025462965.1 Bryobacterales bacterium | reverse complement strand
GTGGAAGCCGGCGCAGTCCTCGTCGTGGTGGAATAGATTCATGGCGCAGGCGGGTTGTCCTCACTGTCACGGAACCGGCTGGCGGATCGTCGAGCAGAACGCCATCTCGGGAGCAGAGCGCTGCGATTGCATTGCCCTCGACCGCACCCAGAACTTGGAACAACGGGCCAACATCCCTCCGCTCTACGCCAAGGCGTCTATAGACAATTTCGTCCTGCCACAGGATAACCAGATGAACCGCCGGGAACTCGCCGACGTCGTCACCGTCGTGCGCGCCTTCCAGCGCAATTTCCCGGATGAAAAAACGCCCGGGCTGCTGCTGATGGGAGACCCCGGTTGCGGCAAGACCCACCTCGCCGTCGCCACCCTCCGCGCCCTGATGGCCCGCGGCCATGAGGGCCTGTTCTTCGATTACCAGAATCTGCTCGACCGCATTCGCGCCGGATACAGTTCCGAATCCGGCGCGAGCGACAAGGAAGCGTACCGCTTCGCCCTGGATAGCGAGATCCTTCTGCTGGACGACCTCGGCGCCCATCGCGTCACCGATTGGGTAGAGGACACAGTGACCGCGATCATTACGCACCGCTGCAATCACCGCAGGCCGCTGATCGCAACGACCAACCTCACCGACCCCGAACGCTCCTCTCCCAGCGCCGGCAAGATAGATTACCGTGTTTCCCTGACGGACCGTATCGGTGCTCGCGCCCGCTCGCGTCTATTCGAGATGTGCAAAGTCGTTCGGATGCCGCTCGTCGAAGACTATCGGATCAGAAGGCCCGCATTCCAGTGACAAGCCGGGGACTGATCGGCATCTTGCTGTTGCGCGCGGCTTGCCTGAACGCCGTCGAGCCTCCCGCCATCTACCAGTGCATCGAGTTTCCGTATTCATCCTTTCCGCGCCAGTTGTGGGACCGTGAGCTCGTGTGGATGAAGAACATCGGCATCAGGAACGTGGAGTTGACTGTTCCGGCCGCATGGAGCGAGGCGGATCTCCTCACCGTTCTGCGCGCGCTCCGCAAGCTCGAAATGAGCGCATGGGTGCGGGCCGTGCGTCCCAGCGCCGAGCTCGACTCCGTCATCGAGCCCCAGATGTCGAGCCATGGCGGTCCGGTCGCCTACTGGGGCGAGCAAGCCGCGCCGCAACCGGTCACCAGGCTTTCCGCGCTCTCCTCCAAGTCCCTGGGTCTGAGCCGTGACGCCTTCGCCACGCCGCATGGGACGCTGCTTTGGACGGATGTGGAGAACACCCTCTCGCCGCAGTTCCATCGCGGGGCCATTTCGTTCTCGGGCGACGAACTGCCTGTTCTCTCCCAACTGCGCCGCGACGCGGCCCTCCTCGGCTATTGGGCCACGGGCATCGGTGGCCTCACCCAGGAACACATCGTCCACCCGGTTGTTGGAAAATTGCCTGAGGGCGTATCCGCGCGCCAACTCGTGGGCACCGCATCGGCCGTGAGTATCGTTAACCGTACTGGCACACCTTACCGTGGCGAACTGCGCGTCTTCTATCCGCCCGCCAAACGGAACATCGCGCTCCCCACGGTCGAAGTTCCTGCGCGCGATGCGCTCTGGCTGCCCGTGAATATCCCGCTGGTCAAGGGCCAGTTCTGCAAGAACTGCGACGCGTTCGGCAACGATGACAGCCTGGTCTACGCTACCAGTGAACTCACCTCCATCGAATACGAAAACGGCATTCTCGCTTTGGAATTCAACGCGCCTGTGGCCGGCGAAGTCGTTCTGCATCTCGCCAAGGAGCCGAGCGGTCCCTTACTCGCTGCAGGAAAACCTCGCGAGTTCGATTGGGATGCAGCCACGGGCCGCGCCAGGCTTCCGATTCCCGCCGGCCGCGGCGCGGCAAGTCGGGTCCGTATTGGCCTCGCGCTCGATCCGCCCGAAAGCTCCGCATTCTTCGGCGACGCCAAGGTGCTCATCATCGGAGTAACGAACCGGATTGCGACCACATACTCCTCGCAGAAGGTCGCCGAGCGATCGCGCCTGCGCGTGCCCGACTGGCTCAAGACGACTCCCCACGTCACGTCGCCGCTCGATATCTCGTACGACGTCCCCGTTCCGACCGACGCGCTCCACGGCGATCATGTGGAACTCGCGCTTGAAGCCGATGGCGTTCAGATGGGTCACACACGTCTGCAACTCCTGCGCCCGGCCTCGCTGCGTATCCGCGAAGCCGTGAACCGGCACTTCGGGGGCACGACGGATCTTCCCGTCAATCCGCCGCTCGTACCCGTGGACGAAAAGGCCGGGCGTGAGATCAACGTCACCATTCGCAACAACTATCCGGAGATCAAGAACTACGTCCTCGAATTGTCGGGAGGGGAACTCGATTTCTCTCCTTCCCGGACCGAAATCTCCATTGCCGCGTCGAGTGAGCGCGATGTCTCGATCCGCGTCTTCGCGCAAGGCGCAAAGCCTGGTATTCACGGTGCGGTGATGCATCTCGCGGGAGCCGCGACGCTCGATACTCCCGCGAACTTCGTCGTCATCCCCCGCGGCGGCGCCGTTGGTTATGTTGCCGATTTCGATGGGGAAGGAACCGCCGAATATGCCATCGAATCCCCGAAGGCCCGCGCTGTGTTCTCGAGCGAGAAGGCGGAGCGCTGGCTCGAGTTTGTGTGGAAAGATTCCGAGCGCGATGTTTTGCCTGAGACTGGAATCTCGCTCGGCCCGGGCCTGCGCTCGATAGTGCTGAAGGATGCGGAGTTGACCATCGAGCAGAATACGCAGTTCCCGCCCGCGACGCTGAAGCCCGGCAAGCAGGGCGATGTTGTGGTCCAGGTCCAGCACCCTACGCCGAACCGCGCCGTATACACCCTGAGCCGTTGATGTGGAACGAAGCCGATTCCGCCGCCTTCATCGAGTCGGGCGCGTCCCTCGTGCCCGATCGCGACACGCAGATGGAGATCATTTGCGACCTGCTCCCCGACCCGAAACTGGTTGTCGAGCTCTGTTGCGGAGAAGGGCTGCTGAGCGAAGCCGTTCTCCAGCGCTTCCCCGAGTGCCGCCTGATTGGTTACGACGGCTCGGAATTGATGTTGGCTCGCGCACGCAGCCGGAACCCGGCTCGCTTCGAAGGGCGGCTTTTCAACCTCGCCGACGGTTTTCCCGACAAAGCGGATGCGGTAATCTCCTCGCTAGCCATTCACCATCTCGACGCAGTCGCGAAGCGCGATCTTTACCGCCGCATATTCGATCAGCTCTCGCCTGGGGGTACGCTCGTGGTGGCTGACCTGACTGAGCCCGCGTCGGTGGCAGCCCGCGAGATCGCCGCCCGGGAGTGGGACCGTGCGGCGTTTCCCGGAACCTGGAACTTCTACCGTTATCCCGATCCCGAAACCGACAAACCCAGCGGCCTCTTCGAACAGCTTACCTGGCTTCATGAGATTGGGTACATCGGCGTGGACGTGCTGTATCTACGGGCCGGACACGCCATATTCACGGGTATAGCGGCTCCAGCGAAGAACGACGGCGAGACTGCGGATTAGAGGTTCGTCTAATCTGACACGACCTGATCGACAGCCAGTTTCGCAAGATCAGGTGACTCAGCACCGTGACCAGGCGCCCCGGGCGTTTGAGATTAGATCGGTGACGCGAATACTAAACCAACGAACGCGTTCCACTAGTTTTCAGCGGCTGGTTACGTCGCGGCTTGTTCCCGGCATCAGTTGTTTTGATATCGACGATCAAGGAAAGTTTATGAAGACAGTGTCCGAGTGAGCCTGAAGCTAAGGACGCATCAATTGTTACGACAGAGGCGAGCGCGCAGGCCACCGAGGCGGTGGCCTGCGCGCGAGGAATCTAGACTACGTTGACGCCCATGCTGCGGGCGGTTCCGCGCACGGACTTCATTGCCGACTCAAGCGAAATCGTGTTGAGGTCGGGCAGCTTGATCTTGGCGATTTCTTCCACCTGCTTCTCCGTGATCTCGCCGACCTTGGTCTTGTGCGGCTCGGCGGAACCCTTTGCTATGTTCACCGCCCGCTTGATGAGTACGGGGACGGGCGGCGTCTTCGTGATGAAGGTGAAGCTGCGGTCCGAATAAATAGTAATGACAACAGGGATGATGAGACCTTCCTGGTCTTTGCCCGATGTCTTCGCGTTATAGGCCTTGCAGAAATCCATGATGTTCACGCCCTGCGGACCGAGGGCGGTACCGACGGGAGGGGCCGGTGTGGCCTTGCCCGCGGGGATCTGCAGTTTAACTTGTCCGGTAACTTTCTTTGCCATTTGTGCTTATGCCTTTTCTACTTGCAGGAAATCGAGCTCGACGGGTGTGGCGCGGCCAAAAATGGTGACCAGCACGCGGAGCGTGTTGCGTTCGGGATTGACTTCATCGACCTTGCCCGAGAAGTTGGTGAACGGTCCATCGACGATGCGGACATTCTCGTTCTTCTCGAAGTTCATCTTGGGCCGCGGACGATCCGCCGAGGATTGCTGGCGGTAAAGGATTGCGTTCACTTCATCGGCGGTCAAGGGCACAGGATGAGTTCCGCCGCCAACGAAGCCGGTGACCCGCGGGGTGGCCTTGATGGCGTGCCACATTTCGTCGTCCATATCGAGCTCGACGAGCACGTAGCCGGGGTATACGAGACGCTTGCTCGTGACCTTCTTACCGTTGCGAAGCTCGACCACCTCTTCCGTCGGAATCAGGATCTGGCCGATCTTGTCGGCGAAACCAAAAGCTTCAGAACGAGTCTTGAGGGAATCGGCGACTTTCTGCTCGAAGCCGGAGTAAGTGTGGACAATAAACCACTTCTTGGTGCTCTCGGGGAGCGGTTCGGCTACTTGTTCGGTGTCCGCTTCGTGGTCGCCGGACATCACCTCGCCGTGAGGGAGTATGTCTTCAGCGTCTAATGGTGTTTCAGTTTCGGGCAAGTTTTCGTCCTGAGGATCGTCGGGAAATTCATGGCTGTCGGTCACTGTTCCTCTACTTGGCGAGCGTCGAATAGAGCTTCCCTACGGAGTTCACGATGATTTCGTCCACGATCTTGAAATAGGCGGCAAACGCAAAGACGGTGATGATGACGATGGCTGTGGTGGCCTGAACCTGGGCCCTGGTGGGCCAGGTGACGCGCTTCATCTCAAGCTGGAGATCCGCGATGTAGTTGCGCGTGATCTCGGGCCATTGCTTAATGGACTCGAGCGTGCCCGGTTTGGTTGTTTGTACGATGGCTGCCATTGATAATGCCTCTCGGTTCCGGAGTTGGCAGGGGCGGAGGGATTCGAACCCCCACTCGCGGTTTTGGAGACCGCTGGTCTGCCGTTAAACCTACGCCCCTCCGTTCGGGACGACTCTAGTTTACTTGATTTCCTTGTGCGGCTGGTGCTTGCGGCAGTGTGGACAGAATTTGCTCAACTCAATCCGTTCGGTCGTAGTCTTTTTGTTCTTCGTCTTTGAGTAGTTGCGGTTCTTGCACTCGCCGCACTGAAATGTAATGATTTCGCGCATATTATTCTCCTGAGAGCACCGGCGACAAGATCGCCGGGGCTACGAATTTAGTCCAGAATCTCGGATACCGTGCCCGCGCCCACGGTGCGTCCGCCTTCGCGGATAGCAAAACGCAGGCCCTTGTCCATGGCAACCGGCGTCTGCAGCTCCACTTCCAGCTGCACGTTATCCCCCGGCATCACCATCTCCGTGCCTTCCGGCAACATCGCCACACCCGTCACGTCCGTCGTCCGGAAGTAGAACTGCGGCCGGTATCCCTTGAAAAAAGGTGTATGACGCCCGCCCTCTTCCTTGCTCAAC
>JAOAPQ010000176.1 GCA_025462965.1 Bryobacterales bacterium | reverse complement strand
GCATCGCGCGCCGGAACGCCACGCGCTTTTCGAGCTGCAGCGCGACCGATTCGCTCACCAGCTGGGCGTCGAGCTCCGGCTTATGAACTTCCTGGATGTCGATAAATACTTCACGCTTGGTCTTCTTCGCCAGATCGCCCTTGAGCTTCTCGATCTCGGCGCCTTTGCGGCCGATGATGATGCCCGGACGCGACGTGCGTATCGTGACGCGAAGCTTGTTGCCCGGACGGTCGACCTCAATCGAGCTCACACCGGCCGACTTCAAACGGCTGCGGAGACCTTCCTTCAGCTCGAGATCTTCCTGCAGCAGTTTGGCGTAACCCTGCTTGGCGAACCAACGCGAGCGCCATGGCTTGGTGATGCCGACGCGGAAACCGTAAGGATGAACTTTCTGTCCCATGAACTAGCTCTTCGAACCCTTCTCCGCGACCTTGATCACGATATGCGCGCTGCGTCGCTGGTAGCGGTACGCGCGGCCCATCGGGGCCGGACGGATGCGCTTCTGGCGCGGCCCTTCGTTAACATATGCTTCCGAGACGATCAGCCGGTCGACATCCACATCGTCCGACAGGTTCTGCGCGTTCGCGATCGCCGACTTCAGAACTTTCTCCACCGAGGGCGCGATGCCCTTGTTCGTGACCCGCAGGGTCGCGATCGCCGGACCGACCAGCATGCCGCGGATCAGATCGACGACAAGCCGCGCCTTCTGCGGCGAAACCTTCATGTATCTTGCTTCAGCTCTGGCTTCCATTGGTTTACCTATGCCGCTTTAGGACGGCCGCGACGATTTCTCCGTCGCCGCTTTCACCGAGTGACCTTTGAACGTGCGTGTCGGCGAAAATTCACCGAGCTTGTGACCGACCATGTTCTCCGTAATGTAAACCGGGATGAACTTGCGGCCGTTGTGTACCGCGATCGTGTGGCCGACGAACTCCGGCAGCACGGTCGAGCGGCGTGACCACGTGCGAATGACTTTCTTCTCATTCGCCGCGTTCAGCTTCTCCAGCTTCTTTTCGAGGTGGCCGTCGGTAAACGGCCCTTTCTTTACGGAACGCCCCATACTATCTCTTCTTCGCCTTCCGGTTCACAATGAACTTGTCGGTACGCTTGTTGTTCCGCGTCTTGAAGCCGCGCGTCGGCTGGCCCCACGGCGTCACCGGGTGGCGTCCACCCGAAGTCTTACCCTCACCACCGCCATGAGGGTGATCGACCGGGTTCATCGAGACGCCGCGGTTGTGCGGCATCCTGCCCAGCCAGCGGGAGCGTCCCGCCTTACCCAAAGATTGATTTTCGTGGTCCGAATTGCCGACCACGCCAACCGTCGCCATGCAGTCGGAAGACACGCGCCGAACCTCGCCCGAGGGCAGCTTCAACAGCGCCATTCCGCCCTCGCGGGAGACCAACTGCGCCTGCGTACCGGCGGAACGCGCCATCTGGGCGCCTTTGCCAGGCCGCAGCTCGATATTGTGAACGATGGTGCCCGCCGGGATATTCTTCAGCGGTAGCGCATTCCCGACCAGGATGTCCGCTTCCGGACCCGAACTGATCGTCTGGCCAACCTTGAGCCCTTCGGGTTGCAGGATGTAGCGCTTTTCCCCGTCGTTATAGTGCAGGAGCGCGATGCGTGCGGAACGGTTGGGATCGTATTCGATGGTCGCAACCACCGCCGGAACTCCATGCTTCTCGCGCTTGAAATCTATGACACGGTACGCCTGTTTGTGACCTCCGCCGATGAACCGGCTGGTGACCCGGCCCGTGTTGTTGCGCCCGCCCGTGCGCTGCTTTTTCTCGACCAGCGACTTCTCCGGCTTGTCCGCGGTGATTTGCTCGCGCGTGACAACCGTGAGGAAACGGCGGCTGGGAGTAAAGGGACGAAATGATTTGATCGGCATCTTAAATATCCGTAAACTCAGGGACCTTCTCGCCGGCCTTGAGCTTCACGTAGGCCTTCTTCCAGTCCGAACGATAACCGGAGAACTTACCCCGGCGCCGCAGTTTGCCTTCGAAATTCGAGGTCCGGACTTCCGCCACTTTGACCGAGAACAACTTCTCGACCGCCGCGCGGACTTCCACCTTGTTCGCATCCAGCGCCACTTCAAAGCACAGCGTGCGCTCGGCTTCCTTCTTGGTCGTGCCCTTTTCCGTGATCAGCGGGCGCTTAATAACATCGTGCAGCTTCATGGTCTAGGCCGCCTCTTTCTTGCCGCTCAGACTCTGCGACAAACGCTCGGCCGCGGCCCGCGAAAGCAGTACGCGCCTGGCGTCGAGCAGATGGTACACACTCACTTCGCGTGAATGCAGGAGAGTGACACCCTCCAGATTCCGCGTCGAAAGCTCCAGGTTCCGGTTCTCGTCGTTATCCACCAGCAAGACCTTCTTCGACGCTTCGAGCTTGCCGAGCGTCGCCTTCATGGCCTTGCTCTTGTGATCCTTCAACTCGAAAGAAGAAATGATTGCCAGTTCGCCGTCGCGCAACTTCGCGCTCAACGCGGAGCGCAGGGCGCCCAGGAGCATCTTCTTCGGAAGGGAATAGCTGTAGTCGCGCGGTTGCGGACCGTGGGACGTACCGCCGTGGCGCCACAAGGGCGACCGGATTGAGCCCATACGCGCGCGGCCGGTACCCTTCTGCTTCCACAGTTTCTTACCCGAACCCGCCACTTCGTGCCGCGTCTTGGTCTTATGCGTACCCGCGCGCCGACCGGCTTGGAAGTTGCGCACCGCTTCGTAAAGCAGTGCCTCGTTCACTTCCGCGGCGAAGACTTCGTCGGCCAAGTCGATATCACCCGCCTTCGAGCCCGTTAAATCGAAAACATCCACTTTCGGCATGGTCTTAGCGTTTCGCCCTCTTGACGACCACGTAGCCGCCGTTCGGTCCGGGAACCGCGCCCTTGACCACCAGCACGTTATCCTCAGCCACCACCTCGATGATTTCGAGGTTGCGAACGGTGACCCGGTCGTCACCCATATGACCGCCCATCCGCATCCCCGGCACAACGCGCGAGGGGAAGCTCGATGCGCCGATCGAACCCGGTGCACGGTGGAACATCGAACCATGGCTGCCTTCGCCGCCGCGGAAATGATGCCGCCGCACAACGCCCGCGAAACCGCGGCCCTTGCTGACGCCGATCACGTCCACTTTGTCGTTCGGCTTGAATTCACCGACCAACACCTGGTCGCCGGCTTTCATGTCGTCGTTCGCGCCCGAGCCCAGTTTGAACTCGCGGAGAAACTTAACACCCTCGGCGCCGCCCTTCTTCAGGTGGCCCGTCTGGGGCCTGTTCAGCCGCGCGGGCTTGACGAACTCAAGCAGACCCAACTGCACCGCGTCATACCCGTCCGAGTTTACTGTCTTGCGCTGCACGACAGTACACGGACCGGTCTTCAGCAACGTCACCGGGACCGCTTGACCATCAGGCCGAAAGACCTGGGTCATGCCAATTTTTTTGCCAAGAATGCCTGGACTCATGTTCCAATATTCCGTTCTACAAACTTGAAATTAACCAACGTGCCAACTGATCCCTGCTTACTTGTGATCTTTTCCGAACGCCTTGATCTCGACATCGACGCCAGCCGGCAGGTCCAGCTTCATCAATGCGTCGACCGTCTGCTGCGTGGGCTCGAGGATATCGAGCAAGCGCTTGTGCGTACGGATTTCAAACTGCTCCCGCGACTTCTTGTCAACGTGCGGCGACCGCAACACGGTCGTCCGGCTTGTCGAGGTCGGCAGCGGAATGGGACCGGCAACTTGCGCGCCGGTCCGCTTCGCGGTATCGACAATCTCGGTTGTCGACTGGTCCAGTATCCGGTGATCGTACGCCTTCAACCGGATTCGAATTCTTTCTCGCAGTGCCATTCTAGTCCAGAATCTCGGATACCGTGCCCGCGCCCACGGTGCGTCCGCCTTCGCGGATAGCAAAACGCAGGCCCTTGTCCATGGCAACCGGCGTCTGCAGCTCCACTTCCAGCTGCACGTTATCGCCAGGCATCACCATCTCCGTGCCTTCCGGCAACATCGCCACACCCGTCACGTCCGTCGTCCGGAAGTAGAACTGCGGCCGGTATCCCTTGAAAAAAGGTGTATGACGCCCGCCCTCTTCCTTGCTCAACACGTAAACTTCGCCTTTGAACTTCTTGTGTGGCTTGATGGAACCCGGCTTCGCGATCACCTGACCGCGCTCCACTTCTTCCTTTTCCACGCCACGCAGCAAAAGCCCTACGTTATCGCCCGCACGACCTTCGTCGAGCAGCTTCTTGAACATTTCGACGCCGGTCACCACCGTCTTGCGCGTATCGCGGAAGCCGACGATTTCCATTTCCTCGCCTACTTTGCAAATGCCCTGTTCAATACGGCCCGTCACCACCGTGCCGCGGCCCTGGATCGAAAAGATGTCTTCGATCGGCATCAGGAACGGCCGGTCGATCACACGCTCCGGCATCGGGATGTGCTTATCCACCGCTTCCATCAGCTCGTCTACCGACTTTTCCCACTGCGCTTCACCATTCAGCGCGCCCAGCGCGGAAACGCGGCACACCGGCAGCGAATCGCCCGGGAACTGGTAGCTCGAGAGCAGTTCGCGCACTTCGAGCTCGACCAGATCGAGCAATTCGGCGTCATCCACCATGTCGACCTTGTTCATCGCCACCACAATACTCGGCACACCTACCTGCCGGGCGAGCAGGATGTGCTCCCGCGTCTGCGGCATGGGACCGTCGGTGGCGGCCACTACCAGGATCGCGCCGTCCATCTGCGCAGCTCCCGTAATCATGTTCTTGATGTAATCGGCGTGGCCCGGGCAATCCACGTGCGCGTAGTGGCGATTTGCCGTCTCGTACTCCACGTGCGCCGCCGCGATTGTGATTCCGCGTGCCTTTTCCTCCGGCGCATTGTCAATCGAATCGAAGCTCCGGAACTTGTTCTTGGGATTGTGCTTCGAGAGCGTTTTCGTGATGGCCGCCGTCAGGGTTGTCTTGCCGTGATCGATGTGCCCGATCGTGCCTACGTTGACATGCGGTTTACTGCGATCAAATTTCTCTTTTGCCATGACCGTCTCCTGGTTTGCCTGGGGCTACTTACCCTGCGCCTTGCTGATAATCTGCTCCTGCAGACTATTCGGCACTTCATCGTACTTGCCGAAGTGCATGGTAAAGCTACCCCGGCCCTGCGTGCGCGACCGGATATCGGTCGCATAACCAAACATTTCCGAAAGCGGAACCATCGCCTTGATGATCTGCGTCGTGCCGCGAAGCTCCATGCCTTCCATCCGCCCGCGCCGGGAGTTGATATCACCGATCACGTCGCCCATGTACTCTTCGGGAACCACCACCTCGACCGCCATAATCGGCTCGAGCAAAACCGGGCTCGCCAGCTTCGCAGCTTCCTGAACAGCTCTCGAACCCGCGATCTTGAACGCCATTTCGGACGAATCGACGTCGTGATAGCTGCCGTCGTAGAGAATCGCCCGTACATCCGACATCGGGAAGCCGGCCATAATGCCGCGCTCGAGCGCTTCCTTGATACCCTGCTCCGTCGGCCCGATGAATTCCTTCGGAATGGAACCGCCAAAGATCTCGTTGACGAATTCGAAACCCGTACCGGCCGGAAGCGGCTCGATACGAATCTTGACGACGCCGTATTGGCCCTTACCGCCCGATTGTTTTACCTGGCGGCCTTCCGCCTGCGCCTTCTTGCGAATGGTTTCGCGATAGGCCACCTGCGGCTTGCCGACATTCGCAGCCACGCCGAATTCGCGCATCATGCGGTCCACAATGATTTCGAGGTGGAGCTCGCCCATGCCGGAAAGAATCGTCTGGCCGGTTTCAGGGTCGGTCGCGACGTGGAAAGTCGGATCTTCCTGGGCCAGCTTCTGAATCGCCATGCCCATCTTTTCCTGATCGGCCTTGGTCTTCGGCTCAACCGCGAGCTGAATCACCGGGATCGGGAAGTCGATCGGCTCGAGCGTGATCGGCGCATCTTCGTCGCAGATCGTGTCGCCCGTGGTTACATTCTTCAGACCGACGGCCGCGCAAATATCGCCGGCCAGGATATCCTGAATTTCTTCGCGCTTGTTGGCGTGCATGCGCAGAAGACGCCCGATGCGCTCCTTGCGTCCCCTGCCGCCGTTGTAGATGTTATCGCCGGTGTTGAGTTTGCCCGAATAGACCCGGAAGAACGCGAGCTGCCCGACGAACGGATCGGTCATGATTTTGAAGACCAGCGCCGCGAACGGCTCCTCATCCGATGAGTGGCGGATCAGCACTTTCTCCGGCTCGTCGACATCGTGACCTTCGACCGGCGGGATGTCGAGCGGCGACGGCAGATAATCCACCACCGCGTCGAGCATCGTCTGCACGCCTTTGTTCTTGAACGAAGAACCGCAGATGACGGGGAAGATCTTCATCGCGATCGTCGCCTTGCGGATGCCCGCCTTGATTTCTGCGACCGTGACCGGCTCGCCATTGACGTACTTTTCGAACAGCGCGTCATCGGACTCGGAGACGGCTTCGATCATCGCCTCGCGGTACTGCTGAGCCTTTTCGAGGAGGTCGGCCGGGATATCGACGATGTCGAACTTCGCGCCGAGCGTTTCATCACGCCAGATCACGGCCTTCATTTCGACCAGATCGACGACGCCCTTGAATGTTTCGGCGGACCCGACCGGCAGTTGGATCGGCACGGGACGGGCCTTCAGGCGATCGACGATCGTATCGACCGAATGATAGAAATCCGCCCCAACACGATCCATCTTGTTGATGAAACAAATGCGCGGAACGTTATATTTGTCAGCCTGCCGCCACACAGTTTCCGATTGCGGCTGCACGCCGGCAACGGCGTCAAAAACCGCGACAGCGCCGTCGAGCACGCGAAGACTGCGCTCCACCTCGGCCGTGAAATCCACGTGTCCGGGGGTATCGATAATGTTGATCTGAACGTCCTTCCACGAACAGGTGGTCGCGGCCGACGTGATCGTAATTCCGCGCTCCTGCTCCTGGGCCATCCAATCCATGGTGGCGGTGCCTTCGTGCACCTCACCGATCTTGTGTGTCCGTCCGGTGTAATAAAGGATGCGCTCGGTCGTCGTGGTCTTGCCGGCATCGATGTGCGCGGCAATCCCGATGTTCCTCATCCTTTCCAGTGGTACCGTTCGTGGCATAAACCCTTTAACTAAAATCCTTTAAACCCTAAAACCCTACCA
>JAOAPQ010000012.1 GCA_025462965.1 Bryobacterales bacterium | reverse complement strand
TCGACGACCTCGCGATCGAGAAGGTAGGGGTGCAGCATCCCGTGTTGCTCCTGCCGAATGTCGACCGGATTGCTGTGGCTTCGTACGAGAGGATTGAGGCCTTTGCGAAGAAAGGCGGCGTGGTGCTGGCGGTGGGCCGAGTGCCGTCGCTCGCACCGGGATTGCAGGATGGGAATGAATCGCCTCGCGTGAAGGAGATTTCGGCGCGTCTTTTTACGGAGTCGGGAGCGCTGGGGCATATTGTGGGCGAGCAGGACCTCACGCGTTTCTTCACGCCGGATGTGCAGCTCGAGCCGAAGACTCCGGAGATCGGCTTCGTGCATCGCAAGCTGGATGGCCAGGACGTCTACTTCCTGGCAAACACCGGGAACCAGTCGCGGCGGGTGACGGCGAAGTTCCGCGTTACCGGGCGCGGCGCCGAATGGTGGGATCCGTTCAACGGAAAAGTGAGCGCTGCGGAGGTGGTGGCCTCGGACGGGAAGACCACGACCGTCGCCCTGGACCTCGCGCCGTACGATTCGCGAGTGATCGTTTTCTCGGACGCGAACACGCCGGCCGCTCCAAAGAATATTTCGCGGACGACGACGCCCGCGGTTCTCGACATAAGCTCCGGATGGACGCTAAGTTTTCCGGGAGCCAAACCAGCGGCTATGGACAAGCTGCATTCGTGGACGGATGACGAGGCGACCAAATATTTTTCCGGCGCCGCTACTTACACGAAAACGGTAAGCGTCCCGGCCGAGTTTCTGAGCTCGGCAGGCGAGGTACTGCTCGACTTCGGGCCGGGAACTCCGGTCTCGGGGTCGGAGCGAGCGCGCTTCCGGGCGTGGATCGATAGCCCGGTTCGTGAGTCGGCGGTCGTGACGGTGAATGGGAAGGCGGCCGGAAGCGTGTGGCGTCCGCCCTATAACGTGCAGGTGAAGGGATTGCTGCGCGCTGGGACGAACGAGATTCAGGTGGTGGTGGGAAATCTGGCCCTGAATACGATGGCGGCCCAGTCTCCGCCGAATTACAGGCTGCTGAACCTTAGATATACGGAGCGGTTCACGCCGCAAGACGTTGAGAATTTGAAGCCATTGCCGGCTGGGCTGCTCGGACCGATTTCGCTTGTGGCCAGATGACGGCCGCGGGTTGGACCTGCTCTACAGTTCCTTCGGAAAAAACCGATTGACCCACAGTGGACGTCTTCGTCGCGCGGCAGCCAATCTTCGACCGCCAACTGCGGGTCTATGGATATGAGCTCCTTTCGCGCTCCTGTCTGGTGAATGTGTGTCAAGAGATGGACGGTGCGGCGGCGACTGCGCAGGTGATCGCCAATTCGGTCCTGACCATCGGAATCGGGACGCTGGTGGGCGGAAAGCGCGCGTTCGTGAACTTCGACAGGGACGTGCTGATCGGCCCATGGACCACGATTCTGCCCCCGCAGACGTTGGTGGTGGAGGTTCTGGAATCGGTCGAACTGGATTCGGAGGTATTGGAGGCTTGCCGGCTGCTCCGGAAACTAGGTTACTCCGTAGCACTGGACGATTTTGTGCGCGCTCCGGCGTACGAACCGCTGGTGGAACTAGCGAACTTCATCAAGGTGGACTTCCGGGACACTACTCGAAGCGAACAGGAACGGCTGGTCCGTGTTTATGGAACCCGGGGAATCTCGATGCTCGCGGAAAAGGTGGAGACGCAGGAGGAGTTCGAGTGGGCCAAAGCGATGGGATACGCGTACTTCCAGGGATACTTCTTCGCGCGGCCGCACGTCGTGCGGGCGCGCCAGTTTCCGGCGCACAAGCTGACGCAGCTGCGGCTGATGAACGAGGTCGCGAAATCGGATCTGGATTTTGACAGCCTGGAGAAATTGATCCGGCTGGACGTGGCATTCGCGTACAAGATCCTGCGCTATATCAATTCGGCGGCGTTCACCTGGTCAGGGAGCATCAAGTCGATTCGCCAGGCGTTGATCATGATGGGCGAGAACGAGATCCGACGGTGGATCTCGGTCGCCACGCTTCCCGGCCTAACCCAGGGGAAGCCCGATGCGGTCGCGATACATGCGATGGTACGCGGGCGGTTCTGCGAACTGATCGTGCAACATGCGGCGGGAATGCAGGCGAGCGGAGATCCCTTCCTGCTCGGGATGTTCTCACTTCTGGACGCGATGATGGATCGGCCGTTGACTGAAATCGTCCACGAGTTGAGCCTGGCCCCTCAACTCAGTGAAGCGATCCTTGGGGCGCCGGCTGCAACGAACACCTTGGCTGCGGTGCTGACACTGGTGAAGTGTTACGAAGCGGCGCACTGGGAGGAATTGCCTTCGATTGCGGCGCTGATCCGGTTGCCGCAGGAGATCGCTCCCCGGTTGTACATGGAAGCGGTGGCGTGGTCGGACGAGCAGTTTCGAGCGGCGGCGGGGCCGGTCGATAATGCTGTCGCGTTGACCAACTGAACGCGCGAGGCTCACTCCCGACAGGCTATGATAGCTCCATTCGCATGCGATGGTTCTCTGTTGCGTTGTTGAGCGCAACTTCTCTTTTTTCGGCGCCGTGGCCGCTTGATCGCCTGTTCACGCGTCCGTTCATCTGGGGAACACCGGCGTCCGACGTCACATGGTCGAAGAGCGGGCATACCCTTCTGTTCCTTTGGAATGCCGAAGGACAGGCGTTTCTGGACCTCTACACCTACGACCCCGATGCCCGGAAGCTCAAGCGCTTGACCGACCTCGCAGGTGTCCATGATGAGATCAACGAAACCGAAACGGATAAAGACGAGCGCCTGAAGCGCTACGAAGTGCCGAATTCCGGCCTCAACAGCTTCAATCTGGCGCGCGACGGGTCGCGAGCGGCGTTCACCTATCAGGGTGACTTGTACACCGTGAAGACGGACGGCACAGAGCCGCCCTTCCGGATGACCAAAACCAAGCTGCCGGAGAGCGGGCCGCAGTTCTCGCCGGACGGCAGGAAGCTGGCTTATCTGCGTGGCGGGCAGTTGTTTGCGCAAGACCTCACGAACGGTCAGTTGACGCAGGTGGTGGATGCGGATGGCGTGAGCCAGTATCAGTGGTCTCCGGACGGCAAGCGGATTTTCTATTCTATCCGCAGCGGCGCCGGACGCCAGCAGGTACTCACGAACTATTCGGGCCGGCTCGCAGCCGCGCGGCCTTTTCCCCGTACTGTAGCCGGCGATGAGCCGGGAGCGGGCAAACTTTTTGTAGTTGCGCTGGATGGCGGTAAACCCGTCGCAATGCAGGATGGCCCAATGGGTGCGCGGGTGTGGGGGCAGGCGGGGCCGCAGTGGTCGCCAGACTCGCTGCACCTGATCCACACAGTGACCAGCGCGGATATGAAGCGCGAGCAGGTGCTGGTGCTGGACGCGCTGACCGGCAAGGCCAGGCTTCTGCATGAAGACAAGGATGCGGCGTGGGCAAATGGCGCCGCGATCGGCTGGTCGCCGGATGGGAAGACCGTCTGGTTCACGAGCGATCAGGACGGGTATCAGCATCTCTACACGGTGAATCGCGACGGCGGGCCGGCCATACAGGTGACACGCGGCAAGTGGGAGATCCATAGCGAGAGCACCATGTACTCCCAGAATCCGCAGTGGGTGGGCGACTATCTGTACTACACCTCCACCGAAAATGGCGCGTCCGAGCGTCAGTTCTACCGCATCAAGCCGGATGGCAGCGGCAAGGAAAGGCTTTCGGAACGCGAAGGCATCAACGTCGGCGTTGTTTCGGAGGATGGCCGGCACCGGGCGATTCTGGAGGCCGACCTGGAACATCCACTGGACCTATGGGTGGATGGCCAGCAGGTGACACATCGCGCCAAACCGGAATTCGCGAGCTATCCATGGCCGGCAACCAAGTTCTACACTTTCTCGTCGAAGGTAGATAGGCAGACTGTGTCCGGGAAGGTGCTTCTGCCTCCCGGATACCAGGTGGACGACCGCAAGCGGAAATGGCCGGCCGTGTTTTTCATTCATGGATCGGGTTATGCCACCAGCGTTCTGAAGCAGTGGGGCAGCTATCAGGAATTCCGGTACGTGTTCAATTCATATCTGGCGAACAAGGGATACGTGGTGTTCGACATCGATTACCGCGGCAGCTCCGGGTACGGCCGCGATTGGCGCACGGGCGTATACCTGTACATGGGCGGCCCGGATCTGGAGGACGTGTTGGGCGCGGTGGCCTATGCGAAGGCGCTCGGCAACATCGATATGAAGCGGCTCGGAATCTGGGGTGTGAGTTACGGCGGATTCATGACGGATATGGCGATGTTCCGCTCACCCGACACATTCCAGGCGGGCGTCGCGTTCGCGGCGGTGACGGATTGGGAGAATTACAACGCGTTCTATACGCAGCAGAGGCTGAACCGTCCGCAGGACAACCCCGAGGCCTACCGCCGCAGTTCGCCGATTACTTACGCGAGTATGTTGAAGAACCCGCTGTTGATCGTACATGGCATGGTCGACAGCAATGTTCTGTTTCAGGACGACGTGCAGCTGACCGAGAAGCTGATTCACGAAGGCCGCAATTTCTCGGAAGCCTTTTATCCGGAGGAAAATCACGGGTTCATTCGTGACGAGAGCCTGATCGATTCCTTCCGCCGCACGGCTGAGTTTTTGGACCTTCATTTGGGGAACACCGCTAAGTGAACTCGCCCTTCGTGCTGCCCCGTCTGTACCCGATATTGGACACGGCGGCGCTCGAGCGGCGCGGCGGCGGATTGCTTTCCGCGGCGAGGGCTCTGTTGGCGGGCGGCGCGAAAATCCTACAGATCCGCCATAAAGCGCACTGGTCTCGCGGTCTATTCGCCGAAGCGGAGGCGACCGCGCGGCTATGCCGCGAGCACGGTGCTATTCCGATGGTCAACGACCGGGCTGATATAGCCATGCTGCTGGATGCAGGCCTGCATGTCGGCCAGGACGATCTGCCGGCCGCGGACGCCCGGAAGTTGATCGGCGGGCATCGATTGCTCGGGCTTTCCACGCACAACGCGGATCAGATTGCCGAGGCGGTGATGCAGCCGGTCGATTACATCGCCATCGGGCCGCTGTTCGCTACAGCGAGCAAAGAGAATCCCGACCCGGTGGTGGGCACGGAGCGGTTTCGCGAGTGGCGGGGGAAGATCGGGATGCCGGTGGTAGCGATTGGCGGGATTACGCGGCGGAATGCCCTGGAGGCGCTCGACGCGGGTGCCGATTCACTGGCGGTGATCGGAGATTTGCTGCCGGATGAGTGTTGTGAGTCCAAGCTGAGAGAGAGGGTGGAAGAATGGCATCGGGTACTGAACCGGCAAATATAAAGCAGCAGGCTGAAGCCGGCGCGACAGGGCTGGTGAAAGGTCTCGGGCTGGTCTCGGCCACTACGCTCGTGATGGGCTCGATGATCGGGTCGGGCATTTTCATCGTTTCCGCGGATGTGGCGCGGCAGGTGAAATCGCCCGGGTTGCTGATCATGGCATGGCTGGTGACGGCGGCGCTCACCATCATCGCCGCGCTGAGTTATGGCGAGCTGGCGGCGGCCATGCCGCGGGCCGGCGGACAGTACGTCTACCTCCGCGAATCGTTCGGGCCGCTGAGCGGCTTTCTGTATGGCTGGACGTTATTCCTGGTGATCCAGACGGGAACCATTGCGGCGGTGGCGGTGGCATTCGCGAAGTATCTGGGCGTGTTTTTTCCGGGTGTTTCGGCGGCCAACTACCTGGTGGGAGCCGGCAAGATCGGAATCACGACGCAGCAGTTAGTGGCGATTGCGGTGGTGCTTGTATTGACGTGGGTGAACACTCGCGGCATCAAGACCGGCGCCGCGGTGCAGAATGTCTTCACGTTCGCCAAGACCGCGGCGCTGCTAGGACTGGTAGTGTTGGGGTTCGCGCTTGGGCGCAACGCAAACGCCGTCGCGGTCAATTTTACCGATTTCTGGCGGGGCGCGGACTGGGGAATGTACGCAGTGCGACTGGTGGGCGTCGCCATGGTGGGCACGCTGTTTTCGAGCGATGCCTGGAATAACGTGACGTTCACGGCGGGCGAGGTCCGCAACCCGAAACGCAACCTGCCGCTCTCTCTGGCGCTCGGGGTTGGTGTGGTCTCGCTGCTGTATATCGCGTGTAATTTCGTTTACCTGAACGTGCTTCCCTTTTCCGCGATTCAAACGGCTCCGGAGGATCGCGTGGCGACGGCGGTTGTCTCGGTAATGTTCGGGCCGGTTGCCGTGCAGTTGATGGCGGCGGCGATCATGGTCTCCACATTCGGCTGCGTCAACGGGCTTATCCTTTCAGGCGCGCGGGTTTACTATACGATGTCGCAGGACGGTTTGTTCTTCCGTAAAGCAGGAACGCTCAACCCGATTACACGCGCACCGGTCTTCGCTCTCGTGATCCAATGTGTGTGGGCGGTCCTGCTCACCCTGAGCGGACAGTACAACGATCTGCTGGACTATGTTATCTTTGCGGTTCTGCTGTTCTATATCGCGACGATCGCCGGACTCTTCGTGCTGCGCCGCACCCGGCCCGATATGGAACGTCCCTACCGCGCCGTGGGTTATCCGGTCCTTCCCGCACTTTACATCGTCGCGGCGGGGCTGATTGAGATTCTGTTGTTGATTTACAAGCCGAATTACACGTTCCCGGGACTTGGAATCGTCCTGCTGGGCGTGCCGGTTTACTATCTCTGGAGAAGGAAAGAGGTCGCTTCATCGTGAGTCTTTTTGCAGTCAAACCATTGAGCCGCATTATGGAGGAGGCCGAGGGCGGCGAGCATCGATTGAAGCGCACGCTCGGGCCCGGCAACCTCGTGGCACTCGGAATCGGCGCGATCATCGGCGCCGGATTGTTTTCGTTGACGGGGATCGCGGCCGCGAACAATGCCGGGCCGGCGGTGGTCCTGTCGTTCATCGTCGCGGCCATCGGCTGTGCCTTCGCGGGCATGTGTTACAGCGAATTCGCGACTATGATTCCCATCGCGGGCAGCGCTTATACATATGCCTACGCAACAATGGGCGAATTGCTGGCCTGGATCATCGGCTGGGATCTGGTGCTGGAGTACGCGGTGGGCGCAGCGACCGTCTCGGTAAGCTGGTCATCGTACGTGGTGCATTTCCTCGAGGAATTCGGCGTGCATCTACCGGCGCGGTACACCATTTGCCCTTGGGACGTGGTTCCGGGGACGACCATTCACGGCATCGTCAACCTGCCGGCAATTTTCATCATCCTTTGCATCTCCGTGCTTCTCATCGTCGGCATTCAGGAATCCGCGCGAGCGAATTTCGTCATCGTCTGTATCAAAGTGACGATCGTAATTATCGTGATCGCGGTGGGATTCGGCTATATCAATCAGGCCAACTACCATCCGTTCCTTCCGCCGAATACCGGCGAGTTCGGCCACTTCGGGATGAGTGGTGTAATGCGGGCGGCCGGGATCATCTTCTTTGCGTACATCGGGTTCGATGCGGTTTCCAC
>JAOAPQ010000678.1 GCA_025462965.1 Bryobacterales bacterium | reverse complement strand
GCGTCGACCGGCAAGTCGGTGACGTAGACAAACCCGTTCGCGTCCAGATTCCCGCCCTTGACCAGGGCGCCGCCCGCATGCTTCCGTAACGCGTACTCCGCCGGCGCGACGGGATCCAGTTTGGGGTAGCAGTAGCTCATCTCGACCCATCGGGGGATGGCCGGCGTCACATGCGCCGGCAGCACCGTCCGCGTCTGCTTCAAGGTGTTCTTCGTCAGAAGTGCGCCGCCACTCGGCACTCGCGGCTGACCCAGAATCGCCGCCAGTTCCTCCCGAAGTTGAGTGAAGACGCGCAGCACCTGGACCGCGATATCCGGCTTCACCGCCAGGATGCGAGCCTTGACCGACGCCGCATACTTCAGCGCGGCGTCGCTCTGCAGCTTCCGGTGCACGGTGTACTGCTTTTCCAACTCGGTCAGCTCCGCGGTAAGCCGGTCGAAGATGGTCTCCAGATTCGTCTGCACCGCGTTCTTGTTGGGATCCCTCAACGGATCGAGAGTCTGCAGCCAGGTGACTCCGTGGCCCACCCCCAGCGAGTTCAGGTATTCCAGGAAGTTGGTCTTCTTGAGAATATTCGGGACGTCGACCGCCCCCAGCGCGGTCCGGGGACAGGCCGCGTGCATGGCGCCGAGGAGGTTGGCGATCACCGCCCCCTCGGCTCCGAGCAGGACGGCGATCCGGTTCAGCACGGCGGCGGTCCAAAACTCGGTGTTGTCTTTGTACGCCAGAAGCGCGTTCACGCTGTTGGCCGGCTGCCGCATCAGAATCGGATGAAGCATCTTGGCCAGTTCCTCCGCTTCCGGAGCGTCGGCAGCGCAGTGCTGGGTCATCTCCGCCGCCCGAATCACATGACACGCGATCCGCCCGACAGACGGCGACCGCTGGAAGTCCATCCGGTCGCTGAAAGAGCAACTGCCCCAGCCCAATTTCGACTTTTTGAACTTCTTCAACAAGACGGCCACGCGAATCAGGTTCGGGATCGCGGGTACGTTGTTCGCGTTCAGATTCGCCACCGGGTCCAGCACGAATGCATTCTCGCCGTGAAAGTAGTACTTGAACTTCAAATCGTGTGGAACGATCAGGTAGGCGTAACCATCGGCCAGTTTGCCCGTGTACAGGACGGCGCTTGGATCGAGTTCCTTGACCACTTTGTACCTGGCCCCCGCAACCGGCTTGTCGTCGTGGTGCAGATACTCCAGTTCGACCCAGTCGAGTACGGGAGCCACGGCGGGTGGCCGTGCGTCGAGCTTCTCCTGCTGCAACCGGCAAATGGTCAGTTCGCAGACCGCCGCGTCGCCGTCGTATACCGGCTCGTCCAGCTCGCTGAGAGCCTCCAGCCGGGCTCGCGACTTCTGGAACGCCCCAATCACCGCGGCGTCGATTTTGCCCACCACGACCGCAATCCTCGCCACCGCGTCTTTCGCCAAGCCCTTGTTGCCCGGCGCCACCTTGACGTCCGGCGCGTCTCCGATCTTCTTGACTTCCGTCGAGATCGCCTGGCAAATCGCCTTCAGACTGTCCCCGACCTTCGTCTGTACGCCGTCCATTTCGCCCAGCAGTTTGGCCAGCCAACGATGAGCGTTCCCCTGTCCCACGCCGTAAAGCTTTCGAATCGCGGCATCGCGCGGAGGATTGTCCGTGACATGCAGCCAGTACAGAAAATCCCGAATCACCGGCCCCGCCGGCCCCAGCACCTGGCCGGCCCAATGGAAGCACACCGCATTCCAAATGGCCTGGAACTCGTCCGCGTTCAGCCGGTCGCCGGTCTCGTCGGGCAAGAGATGCCCCATCAGCAGAGGATACAAAAGCAGGGTCAGCTCTTCATGGCTGTTGTCGGCGTCGCCCACCGTAATCGGGCTGTTCGATCGTACGGCGGCGCTCGCGATCTGGCTGACGGTGGGAGCAAGCTTGAAATTCTCGGCCGAAGTGAAGTGCGACGCGCCCCAGGTAACGGCCGGCTTTCCCGCCTTGAAGCAGTCCGCCGCGAGCGCGGAGTCAACCATGCCGGCGCCAAACGCCTCTTTCTTCTCCTTGCCTTTCTTCGACTCGAGAATCTCGAAGTCCTTCTCGTCCGTGGTCAACTCGTATTTGTATGTCTTGCCCTTGTCGACGATCTCGAAGGCATACCCGCCGGCAGTCTTGCCGGAAAGGGCCGCCCCGACCGTCACCTTGTAGGCTGCTTTGTGCACCGGAGTGCCGTCGGCATAGGCGAACAACAGTTCCACCCAACCCGGATCCGGCAGTTGCAGCGGAGGACGCGCCGGCCAAGGCTCGGACACCTGTTTGTACGGGTTGAGGTCCATCAGCTTCGCCACCGGCTGAAAGCCTTTCAAATCCTCCTTCGCGGCAATCAGCTTCTGCAGCCGCTCCTCAATGGTGTTCCATGCGCTGGAGAGCGCCTCCTCGACTTTCGGGAGCGGGTCGATTCGCTTCTTCAAGCAACCCGCCGAGAGCCGGCTCAAGACACCAATTTTCGGCCCCTCAGTGGCTATTTTGCCGATCTCTGCTGCGAACCCGTCCAGCACCGCCTGCAGATTCCCCGCCACCGTCTTACGCATGGCCGGAAGGTCTTTTCCAAGCTTCTCGATCCACTTATATGCGTTGCCTTTGCCCGACGAGTTGAGCCACTTGACCACCTCGGAGAGTTTCAGGTCCTCGCGGGTCTCGAGCAGAGCCAGCAGCCGCTCTACCGCCACGCCCTCCGGATCGGAAACCGCGTACAGCCTGTGCAGCGACGCACCCCGCCACAGCCGATCCTTTTCGCTCGTCGCCAGTTTGCCGGCGAACAGCAGCGTTCGAATAATCCCGACGAGGGTTTTTTCCGCCGCCTTGTCGTCCTCCGTCTCGGCGGTGCGCCGCGGGAGCCCATGCGCGATCAGTTGGAGGTGAAGCAGGCGCCCGTAAGTCGGATTCCCCTGAAACATCTCCAGGCTGGAGACGTCGCTATCCTCCGACCAGCGGCAGCTCGCCTTCCCTTCTTCGAGGTGGCCGCCGTCGATCGTGCTCCCCAACCAGGTCTTTCCGTCAGGCTCTCTCTGCGCCGCCCGGTCGGGATCCTTGATCTGAAGCTCGGCCTCATCGGCGTGAAAGCGGAACTCGTAACTCGTTCCAACGGGCGCCTCGATATACCCGATGCCATCGGGGCCCACCGCGTCCGCCGCGATTTGCGCCTTGCTTTGATTCCGAACCAGGAAGCTCGCTTTTTCCACGGGCGTCCCGTCCGCATACTGATACTGAATTTCGAACCAGGTCACCGGCAGGACGACCGGTGCGGGCCGATATGTCGGGAACGGCGCGGCGGTCTGCCGCAGGGTGTTCCATTGCTCTAAATGGCCTGGCAGGTGATACGTAAGGGCCGGATGGTCCGCAACCAGCGCGTTCAGCGCCTGCCACAAGTTACCGAGTACGCTGTTGACCTTCTGCGCCGGCAGCGGCAAACGGCGCAGGCCGGTTCGCCATCGTGTCGCGCGATTCGTATTGTGCGCCCAGGCCTGGTCCTGGCTCGCCAGGACGATTCGGCTCAGTTCGGCGTCCAGCGCCGTGAATAGATTGGCGATGTGGCCGGCAACGCCACTTTCGATTGCTTGCGCCTGCCCGCCGAACGCACGGAGCCAGTCCACCGCGTTTCCCTTCCCGGCATCGTTCATGCCGTCGATGGCTGCTTGCAGGACCGTCTGCGCCGCCATGCCGCTGGTGGCGTGGAGGAATTGGAGCAGTCCCTGCAGCACGCGGCTCCGCGGCCCCAGGGCAACGCCCAGCCGGTTGAACACCAGCCGTTTCCACAGGTCCACCGAATCGCCGCCGCCTGGGATCGACTCCGTCAGAATCAACGCCTCGATGAGCCACGCGGCCTCGATCTGCAGCGCGCCATTGCCCGGCGCAGGCATCACCTTGGCGATTACGTAGTGGACCAGCTTCTCCAGTACGGGGATCGCGTGGTCATCCGGGTTCTTGTGAAACTCGGAATCGCCCCAGTGCATGCGCAGCTTCTTCGCGAATCCCTGCGCGGCAACGTCCGACGGCCACTGAGGAACCTGATCGGTCGCCGGACCCAACTGGACCAGTGCCCGCGGAAAAAAATCGAACAGGCTTCCGTCCCTCAGCCCGTCGTGATGGAAATAATAGTGGTAACTCTGCCCCTTCGGCACCGTGAGCGTGATCGCGCCGTCTTGCAGCGGACCGGCCATCACGGTGGTTCGGGGTGCCGTCTCCAACACGAAACTCGCCTTCTGTACGGGCGTCCGGTCCGCGTACAGATACAGCAGCAGGATCTTCGTGTTGAGTTTGTCTAGCGGGCAATCCACCACCGGCCGGAGGTCCACCTTCACCGTCAGTTTGACGTTGGATTGCGCCGCCCGTATGATGTCCTGTGGATCCTGCCACAGAATCAGCGCCCGCGAGGAGTTCCCTCCGTCACCCATCGCCTTGCGGCCTCGCTTGCGACGGCGCTGCGAATTCCGATCCACCGCGGGCCTGGGCCTCTTCCCATTCGGCGCGGGTGATGTCCTCGCCGAGGAATCGCATCCGGACGTCCGGCGGCACGTGCGCTTCCTTGAGGATTGTCTGGATGGCTGGATGATCGTCGAATCCCGGCGATACCGCGAAGGTCAGTTCGACGAACGCGGCATAACTGGATTCCTGCTCGAACCCGTATTCCTCGGCCCTCCGGCAGGCCACCGCGATTCGCTCCAGCAGTTGCCCGTCCGAGTAGATCGAGAGGGCTACTGGCGCTCTTCGGCGTAGGTAGTCTGCAATTCGCTTATGAAACCTGTCGCGTGATACTTCGCCGAACACCCGCATCTGCTCAGCCCGTATCGTCAGCACGCCCGTGTAGTATAACCAACTCCGCGATTGATCGCAGGGCTGTCGCGGCCAATCAGCTCGGGCATGGTCTCACGCGATTCGCGCCTCGCCAGAAAGCCACTCGACTCCCGTCCGGGCTGAGCTACTGAGTCCGATGGGGAGCAACCCGGTCGTAACTAGCCTCTGAATCGCTCCCCACCTGACCTTAAAGGTAGTTTTACCGATTAGTTCAGTTAGCGACTTGCGCCACCCGCTACACGCCTGGCTGCCCGCAGCGCATCGGCCACATTGCCGCGATGCATCGTTTGGTGCATCGCCAGCGTCAGAGAGTCCTGGTCATGAGTTCCGCTGACGCCAGTCCTATCCTTGCCTGGACCGGCGGAGACTTTATCGCCTCTGCCTTTCAACACCAATCCGGCTTGGGCGCCGGACGGTAAGCGAATTGCGTTTCGCCGTGGGGGTGCAAACGTCGGCATCTATACGGTGTCCGCTCTGGGCGGGACCGAGCGGAAACTAGCTGGCGCCGCCAGTATGGTCGACCAGATGTCCTGGTCGCCGGACGGGAAATGGCTGGCGCTCGCCCTCGGCGCGCCCGATCGGAGCGGGATCTCTCTAATGCCGGTAGATGGCGGCGACGCTCGCCGTATTTCGAACCCGAAACCTCCCGGATTTGACGCGGCTCCGGCGTTTGCGCCCTGATGGACGCCGGTTGGCGTATGCGGCATGCGCTACCGGAGATATTTGCGATATCTATGTCGTGGAGTTGGGCCCTGACTATTCTCCCCGCAGCACCCCCCTCCAGATCACACGTCAAGGGGCCCTGATTCGTGGCTTGACCTGGACCCACGACGGGCGTGCGTTGATCTATTCGCTCTCGGGGGCTTCCGCGCTCATGACTTATCTTTGGCGGACGGGAATCGATGGCCGGCAGTCGCCTCAGCGGTTGGACATTGCCGGCCCGCTCGCCAATTCCCCGTCAGCTTCTCCTACAGCCAATCGCGTTGTCTTCCACAGGTCGATCTTCGATCCTGATATCTGGAGTTACTACATGAACCGCGGTACGGAACCTGTGATTGCTTCGTCGTTCGCCATCGACGACAATCCGCAGTTCTCGCCCGATGGAACCAAGATCGCATTTGAGTCCGGCCGTTCCGCAGACCTCCAGGAAATCTGGGTTGTGCAAGCTGACGGATCCAAACCGGTCCAGCTAACGAATCGGGTCGGGCGCCACCAGGGAACGCCTCGGTGGTCACCCGACGGCCGGTGGATCGCATTCGACTCTCAGGGGCGGGACGGGCAGTGGGGGATATATGTCATGGATGTGGTCGGAACCGGACTTAGAAGAGTCACCTCCGGTCCCTCAAATAACAGCATGCCCTTCTGGTCGCGCGACGGGAAATGGCTCTATTTCCGCTCGGATCGCACTGGACGTCCCGAAATCTGGCGGCTCCGTTTTACCGGAGGATCCCAAGAGCAGGTCACGACAAATGGCGGGTACACCGCCTATGAATCCGTCGACGGTCAAACGCTGTTCTATACCAAACAGTTTATTGGGCCTCTCTTCACAAGACCTCTAATCGGTGGCGCGGAGCGTCAAGTGCTGCCCTACATAATATTTAAGGCGTTCTTTCCCGTGGCTGCTGGCATCTACTACATCGGCCGCCGAAACAATGAGAAGTATTTTTCGCTGGAGTTCCTCCAGTTCTCCGACAATACCAGCCGGTTGCTGGCGAAAATAGACGGCGCTCCTTATCAGGGCTTGAGTGTGTCGTCGGATGAGAAGACCCTCCTCTTCAGCAAGAGCGCGACCGTCGGCGCTGACCTCATGATGATCGAGAATTTCCGATAGTGCGCGGAGCGCAACTCATCATGGCAAAGACGTCGTTCGCGGCCGAAGCACATCCCCGAGGATCTCAGGATTTAATGCGAACACATGACCTCCCCATATAACAGTAGTTTGGCTCGAAACGGCATTCGAGGTAGTTTCGCCGGATCGCTCCCGTGAAGTCCGCTCACGTCAACTTGACGGATAACGCGCATTACTGATATTTGCCGGTCAGATCCTCCCTGACGGCGTTGTGTTTACCGATTGAGAAGGGCGCAAAGGTACCTCATCAACGCTAACTGAGTGCGACGGCCTGTTCTAGCCAGTTGGAAGCTGACAATGCATGATGGCAAAGATGTGCTTCCAAGCGCGTGAGCGAAAGCCGGTCCAATCTTATCCCTGAACACGGCTACGCAGCCGCAACATCTGCATGATCGCAAACACCAGCAGCGCAATTCCAAGCCAAGCAAACCAGTCGCCTAATAACTGATAAGCCGTCCAACTGTGCGCGGCCGGCACATCCACCAGCAGCGTCGCAAACGAAGCCGAGCTGCTGCTCACTTCACCCACAACGCGTCCGCGGTCGTCGCTCACGGTCAGAAAACCGTTCTTCGCCGCACGCGCGATACTGAAGCCATCTTCCACACCTCTCATCACCGCGATGTGTCCGTGCCAGCTCCCGTCCACAACAAAGTCCCACCCGGGAACCAGCATCAGCCCGACACCGGCCTGGCCGTAGAGACGCGCAGGCGAGGCAAAGTCCATGTCCTTGCAGATCGCCACGCCCCATTTCTGCTGCGGTCGCGGCAACACAGTCAGCGTCGTCCCTGGCTTCAGATTCGACTCGAAGGGCGGAAGCATGTGCTCTTTGTCGTAACGCTGGACGGCTGAGCCCGCAACATAGATTCGGGCCTCGTTGTACTTCACCGGAGCGTCCACATGCACCACGCCCGCGACGATCGTCGCTCCCGTCTGAGTTGTTACCGATTGCAGCATCGCATCCGTTGCAGCTGCCTTGCCTTCGAGCGTAACCCCGAGCTTCTCCGGCATCACGATCACCTGAGCCCCATCGTCTGTTAGCCTCTTCGCTTCGCGCGCATAGTCACGAAACAGCCGCTCGGTGTCAGGACCCGGATCGGTAACCCGGTCGTTCGCCTTTTCGTCCGAGGTAATCAGTCCGACCTTCACCACCTGCGTCTGCGGTATTGCCAGCCGCACCGAACCAAACACCAGCACAGCGGCGACTACTCCAACACCCACACCCGCAACCTGAAGCGCACGCTTCGGTGAGATCTGCCTCAAATGCACCCCAATCGCAATGGCAGTAGGAAACAGCAGCAACACAAAGGTCATCCCCCACGGACCCGTGATCGAAGCAAGCTGCAGAAACGGAAGAAATTTCAGTTGCGAATATGCAAGACTTCCCGCCGATCCATGGGGTGACGTCACATTTCGCACATACTCGCCCGTCACCCAGACTGCCGACAGAGCAAAAAGCCCGCTCCACGCCGCGCCACGCAACACCAGCACCCGAAACAGTAGTATTCCGGCGGCGAAGACGACACTCGCAGTGAAGAAGATACCCACCCAAGCAGAGCCCGACATCCCCAAGGTCTTCGTGAAGTAACTCCACAGGTTGAGATTGCCCAGCATCATCGCGACCACTGCCGTCACTGCCGCCGCCCACCATTGACTGCGCAACGCAAACAAGAGCACCGGTAGCGTCGCAAACCACATCAGCGGCCATAACGGATCGAGACCATTGCCGAAGTAAAACATTGCTGCAGTCGCTACGATTGCGAGCACAGATTCCACTAGCCGCCTGTAACTAAGTGCGGATGCCATTAAAATACCTCCCAAATGATCGGTGACAGAAAGCGCGGAACTCCGAAGACGACATTGCCATGCGCCCTCCCAGATAAAGCATGATGAGACCCTGCATGAGCGCGCCGGTCTCGAAGACGATCTCCCCCACATGATCCTTGCGGAAGTAGCCAGTCTCCATCGCACGCGCGATCACATCGGCCGACACATTCGCCGTCGGCGACCGCCTCATCCTGAAATCTTCAGGATATTGCCGCGCACCCTCACGTTTCGTAAGAAACATCAGTTCGAACAGCCGTGGATTGTCGAAGGCATAGTTGAGAAAGACATCGAGTATCTTCAGGAGCTGCCGATCAATCCGACCCGTTAGTCGCAGGTCCGCAAGCGTCGTCGCAAGCTCCACAAACCCGGCATCCGCCACCGCATTCAGCAACCCATCGCGATTCGGATAGTGCCGATAGAGTGCCATCGGTGTCATGCCGATGGCGGTTGCCACTCTCCGCATGGTCACCCCTTCCGCGCCCTCTTGATCAAGAAGCTGGCGAGCGGCGGCGGAGATCCTCTGTGTCGTCGTTGCCTTCATGTATACATCGTATACCACAGTGAGTGTACAGTGTATACAGTGTTGCCTGATCAGCTGCAAACATGGCGTCGGTGGGAGTGTCGCTCTGACGCCACGGCACTTCCGCTTGTATGCGGGAACGCAGGGTGGGTGGTCCTGACGTGGAAGCTGCCGACGACCCTGATCGCCAGCCCCGACGTGCGATACAGGTGGCGTGTGGGAGAAGCTCAACGTGTCGTTCCCAGACAAGCGGCAGTGTTCTGATCGCTTCGAGTTACCGTCTGTGCATACATCGTTGGTTGTGTCGCACCCGGACGGTCTTACCGGAAACTGGCGTACCCGTGTTCGATCGCATTGTGAGCGGATGACGCGCAAATCGGACACTGGCCGGCGGGTGGTGATCGTTGCAGGATGGAACCTGTGGGCGTTGGAGGCCACAGGAGATGAAGCGAAAGTCAACTCGCAAACAAAAACACCCCGCTGCGAAATCCGTCCTGCGACTACCAGATCTTGAAGTCGCGAAGTCCTCGGTTCTCAATAGTCTGTCCTGCCCGGATGCTCAGCGTGGCTATCGCCACGCGATTGACGAATTTGTGGACTGGTACTGCTCCGAGCCACGGTTGTCTTTTAGCAAGACTGTGGTTGTTCGCTACCGCATGCATCTCGAGTCCCGTCATCTCGACCCAGGTACAATCAACCTCCGGCTCGGCGCGGTTCGCCGACTCGCATACGAGGCGGCGGAGTGTGGCCTCCTCAGCGCGGACTTGGCCGCCGGAATCAGGCGCGTCAAAGGTTTAAAGAAACTGGGAGTCAGATTGGGCAACTGGTTGACGGCAGAACAGGGGCACGCACTTTGGCAGGCCCCAGACACGGAACGGCTTAAGGGCAGACGCGACCGTGCGCTGCTCGGCCTCCTGCTTGCTTGCGGACTTCGGCGTCACGAGGTAGCCGAGTTGACTGTTGATCATCTGCAGCAGCGCGAGGGGCATTGGGCGATCGTGGATCTGAGCGGAAAGGCCGGCCATGTCCGGACGGTTCCCGTTCCGGACTGGGTCCACAGCCAGCTGAGCGCGTGGATAATGGCCGCGGGTATTGAAAGCAGGAAGGTCTTCCGCCGTGTGAGCAGCGCCGGCAGACCTTGGGGCGAAGGGGTCGCCGAAAAGCTTGTCTGGCACGTGGTCAAGGAGTTCGCGGCAAAGATTGGCGTCAGCGAACTCGCACCGCACGACCTGCGCCGGACCTGCGCTCGGCTCTGCCGCGCTGCCGGAGGCGAACTGGAGCAAATTCAATTCCTCCTGGGGCACATCTCGGTGCAGACGACAGAGCGCTACCTCGGCTGCACCCAGCGCATCGCCTCAGCCGTGAACGACCGGATCGGAATCGAACCCGCACTCTGAGCCCTGGCCTGGCTTCGGAAGGGTTGCCGAC
>JAOAPQ010000663.1 GCA_025462965.1 Bryobacterales bacterium | reverse complement strand
TTTCATGCCCCGAATGCGCGGATCAGGTGCTGGCGGGAGCGGCGTTCGTCGATAATGCCAGGGCGGTGCTGCCCAAACTGAGCCGGACCGCCGTGCCGGAGCGCTCCGCCCCGGTGAAAGGCCGTTTCAGTTGGTTTCCGTGGTCATTCGCGCCTCAGGCAGCGCTGGCGTGCATCGTTCTGCTGGCAGTGATTGCGGGTTACCAGAATCTGGTCGAAATCCCTCATTTGCGCGTCCGGGCGGCAAGTGACGGCATGGTGCTCTCCGGAGCCCAAGTGCTGACGGCGCGCAGAGCCGCCTCTGATATCTCCTTCTCCGCGAAACTCCCAGTCGTTTCTGTTGTGATCCCAAATGAGTGGGAAGAAAGCTTCCCGCGCTACGCATCGGAGATCCGGAGAGAATCCAGAGCCGAAACCGTGATGAGCAGCCCGGAAACGGCTGCTGCCGGTTCCATCGTGATTTCGATTCCCGCAACTCGCTTGGGCCCAGGGAAATACACTATGATCCTGTATGGCGTCTCAACGGCCGGATCCAGACAAATTGTTGGCCGGTACCCGTTCACCGTCCAGGAGTAGCGGAGCATCATGAACACAACGAGATTTCTGTACCACGCGCACGCGGTGGGTCTGGCCGGCAAGATCACGCGGCCCTTTGAGGAGACGCTGAGCGTGCAGGCCGCCAGCGCCCTTCCCGGATCCGGGGGTTACGGTTCTTCGCGCAGCCACGACGTCCGGATCCGGGAAATCTTCTCCTGCCCCGTGACCCACACCGAGGTCGCGGGCAGTCACAATCAGACATCCGATTCGCACGATACCTCCGCGACTGCGACCGTGGAAGGCTTCAACCTGTCGGACGTTGTAACGGCAAAAATCATCACCGCGCGCGTCAGTTCTTCCCACCCCGCCGGACGCGATGAAGAGCCGACTATCGTCCCGCTCGGAACAACGATCGTGGGGCTTCGCATCGCCGGACACGACATTGAACTGGAAAGCCTTGTGGGTGATTTCTCGGAGCTGCATACCATGACCGGGCTGCGCAGGCGCTATAAGGAAGACGCCCGGTTCCGTAGCCGCCTTGAGGAGACGGCCATGATAGGACGGCGGGAAGCCATGCCGGACGCCCGTTTACATAGGTTTTTCCCCTGGTGTCACCGGAAGCCGACCGAAGAGTTGCCGGAATTCCGGAACATGACCGTCCTTCCGCTCTTCCGCATTCTAAACCCGAGCTCGCCTGGCTTTACGGTGATCGGCAACGTCGTCCATGTTGAAAACTTCGGGCGTATTCACGTCGGCGAACTGGTGGTCACGCCATACGAGCGGCGTGTCAGCGCGCTGCACGTGGACTTGGGATCGCCGGTGGGCGGAACCATGGACGCCTGTGCGGTCGGCGCCAACGGAACAACCAACGACCCGCCGCCTTGATCGATAATGAGACTCGATGAAATGTTGCGTGGTGCTTCTTTGTGCATTTCTTACGGGATGCACAAAGGACGCGTCTACGGATCAGTCAACGGTTCTGCGCACAATAGAAACCGCGCGTGCCAGGCACGACATCGATGGCGCGTTGAGGCTGGCTGATCGCTCGCTTCGCCGCAAGGATTCGCCTGATGAGTTCCGGGCAAGACTGTACATCCTGAAATCGCAGATTCTCCGGGAGCGCGAAGGCCTCGAGAGCGCCCGCGCATTCCTCGCTTCGGTTGCAAATCCGGGAACGCCTGCCGCCGCATACCTTCTTAAGCGCGAGCAGGCCGCGGTGGATTCAGATCTAGGACGGTTTGAGAAGGCCGACCAGCTGCTCTTGGAAGCAATAGCCATCTCGCGGTCGGCAGGAAAGCCGAAACAAGTCGCGGGGACGGAGGTAGTGCGCTCCCGCATTCTGCTGAAGCTCGACAGACCCGAGGAAGCGCAGCGGTGTCTCGATTCAGCCAAACGTTATGGCGACGTTTCGGGCGATCATTCGCTTGACGCGTATATCCTTCAATTCGCCGGGCGAATCATGCTGGAGTCGAATCGATTCGAATCGGCGATAGCGCCGCTCCAGGCCTCTTACCAACGGTTCAGAGACGAAAATAAACCTCAGCTCGCGGCGAAGCTCTGGATCGACCTTGCGTGGGCATACTACCGGCTTGGTCGTTTGGATAAAGCGCAACAGCTGTACGAACAAGCCGAACGTGATGTTGGTTCCGGGGACAAACACATTTGCCTCGGCCACCTGGGCAACATATTCTATGATCGCGGTGATCTGGAGCACGCGGCCGCAAACTACAAGCAGGCGGCGGAACTGGCGCGGAACGAGAACAAGGACTATTACTCCTTGTGGCTCTCCAACCTTGCCGGAACGCTCGCCGAAGAGAAGCAGTGGAAGCCGGCCGCCCAATATATTTCCGAATCGCTGGCCATCGCGAAATCGATTCCTGGCTCGATTGGACTTTACCACGCCATGGTAAACGCGGGCATTATCGCGGCCGGCCAGCACGATTACACCTCTGCCGAGCGGCAGCTGCAGGAGGTTCAGCGCACACCACGTGCGAACCCGGCGGCCGTGCTCGAGGCCTATGCAGCGCTTGCGAAGGTTTACGCCGACACAAGCCGGCAGGCGGCCGCCAGGAGGCAGTTTGAAACGGCGCTCAGGCTAGTGGACGAAACGCGGACGAATCTTCGCGAAGACGAAGACAAGCTGTCCTATCTGGCAAGTTTGATGAAGCTGCATCAGCAATACATCGCGTTTCTGATGGCGCGCGGCGACGTTGCCGGTGCATTTCAGGCAAGCGAAATGAGCCGCGCCCGCGTACTTCGCGACCGTGTGAACCTGAACGGGACCACGAGGGTAAGTCACGATATTGCGGACTATCGGAAAGCCGCACGAGCAAGCGCCGCCGCCTATTTGGTGTACTGGGTCGCCCCCGAAAAGTCCTTTCTCTGGGTGATCGATGGCACCGGCTTCAAGTCGCTCGCTCTGCCCGGTGAGGCCCGGATCCGGGCTCTCGTGGAACGGCACCAGCGGACGCTGGAGCGCAATGCAAGTACGAGCGGGCCCGAGCAAGGTACCGCCGCCGAATTGTTCGACGCGGTCGTCGAGCCGGCTCGAAGGGTGGTGCCGAAGGCGAAGCGCTTCGTCATCGTACCGGACGGCCCGCTCTACGGGATCAACTTTGAGACTCTGCGCAGCGGCTCGCGGTACTGGATCGAGGACTCGACTATCGCCGTTGCGCCGTCCCTGGAATTGCTGCTCGGGAAATCGGCTCCGCGGCAACGT
>JAOAPQ010000659.1 GCA_025462965.1 Bryobacterales bacterium | reverse complement strand
GACCGGGTACATTTTGCTGGACCCATACCGAAAGCGAAAGTTGCGTCGTTCCTGGAGCAAGCGGACGTCTTTCTGAACACTACTTCCGTCGATAACACTCCGGTCAGCGTGCTGGAAGCTATGGCTTGTGGCCTCTGCGTAGTAAGCACGAATGTCGGCGGGATACCGTATCTGCTCAATGGCGGAACGGACGCTTTGTTGATTCCACCGGCCGATTCCGCCGCAATGGCAGCGTCGCTTCGTCGTGTCTTCAGCGATGCGAACCTTGCTCGTAAGCTTTCTTTCCACGCGCGCCGGAAAGTTGAACACCTCGACTGGTCCGCGATTCTCCCTCAGTGGGAAGGGCTGCTTACGTCGGTTGCCGCCGGCAATCAGGATAATCTGCGCAGAACGATATTCGCGGCAGAGGCTTCCTGAATGTCGCGTCCAACAATTTACTTTCTAATCAGGAAAGGGCACTAGATGGGTCATCAAATTGAGCGTTTATATCCCTATGTGCCCGTGTGGCTCCAGAACGTTGGAATAAGCCTGTACGGATACGCCTACAAGAAAGAGCGGCTCGGCGGCGATTTCAACCGCTACGTGAGTGGCTTCCGTCTGCGTGAGCGCTGGTCCGTGGAACACATGAATAGTCATGTGGAAGAGCGTTTGCGGATCGTCCTGGCGCGCGCTTTCGACCACGTCCCGTATTACCGGGACGAATGGGCTCGGGTGGGTATCACCCGGCAGGAGCTTGCCAATCTCCGCCTATCTGAACTTTCGGGCCTGCCGACGATTACAAAGCTGGATGTTCGGCGGCAGCCTGATTACTTCGTTGCCGAGGATATCCCGGCTGCACAGCGGCGCCGGTATTACACCAGCGGCAGCACCGGCACACCGATTTCGTGCGTATGCACGCCGGAGGGTCACCGGCAATTCATCGCAGCCCGAGAAGCGCGATCGTTCAATTGGGCAAACTGCAGCATCGCTTCTCCGCGGTCCATGATAGGCGGACGAATGGTGACTCCCGGCGCCATGGCCGCACCTCCGTACTACCGCTATAACCGGGCCGAGCGGCAGGTCTATTTCAGCGCCTACCATATCAGACCCTGCACTGTAGAGAACTACGTAGAAGGGTTCAATCGCTATCGTCCTACCCTGCTGACCGGATATGCTTACTCACACTACCTGCTCGCGCGGCTGCTTTGCGACCGCGGCATCCAGTTGGACTACAAGCCGGACGCGCTGGTGTTGAGCAGTGAATCGCTTAGCCCGGCGATGAAGATCGTCATACGAGCGGCCTTTGGCGCAAGAGCATACGAAGAGTATGGAGCAGTGGAACAGTGCGTACTGGCCACGGAATGCGAGCACGGCTCCTTGCATGTCAGCCCGGACTTCGGCATCGTCGAAGTGGTTGATGATAGCGGTTTGCCTGTTTCTCCCGGAGCGGAAGGCCGATTGATCTGCACGAGCTTATTGAACGATGCGCAACCTTTCATCCGTTATGAGATCGGCGACATCGGAGCCTGGTCCGGCGAACCCTGCCTGTGCGGACGCGCGGCGCTCCCGGTTCTCAAAGGACTGGTGGGCCGCATTGAAGATTCCGTAATCCTCCGCGACGGAAGCGAACTCGTCCGTTTCCATGGCGTCTTCATCGATCTTTCGCACGTGCTGGCCGGCCAGATCATACAGGAAAGTCTCGACCACATCCACGTAAAAGTAATTGCTTCGGCCGGGTTTGGAGCGGAAGACGAAAAGTTGATTCGCGACCGGATCATCACGGAGCGGCTAGGCGCAATCCAGGTAACGATCGAGCGCGTCAGTGATCTGGAGCGTACACCGAACGGCAAGATTCGAGGCGTAATTTCCAAAGTCACCTCTGAACAGCGGAATGCTATCCGCACGGGACGGGCGGAACAAGATTGCCAATAGATCGCCAAACACCGGTCAAAGTCTCTGTAATCGTCCCGTGTCGTAACGAGGTCCGGTACTTACGGAGTTTTCTCGATTCCGTTCTGCTTCAGAAACTCAACGGAATGGAGATCCAGATTTTGATCGCCGATGGCATGAGCACAGATGGAACGCGCCGGATTCTTGCGGAATACCAGCAGCGCGATGATCGCATCCTTGTCATAGACAACAAAGAAGGCTTCGTCTCAACCGGATTGAACCGGGCCATACGCCAGGCCGACGGAGAAATCATCGTCCGCATGGACGCTCACACGGAATACGCACCCGACTACATACAAGCCTGTGTGGAGGTGCTGCGGCAAACCGGAGCGTCGAATGTAGGTGGACCTGCGAGGACCAAGGCCGAAGGATTGACTGCACGCGCTATCGCCGCCGCATATCACAGCCCGATCTCTACCGGCGGAGCGAAGTTTCACGACGTGAACTATGAGGGCCCCGTGGACACGGTTACCTACGGCTGCTGGCAAAAATCGACGCTCGAGAATGCGGGCCTGTTCGACGAGGAACTCGTTCGGAATCAGGATGACGAACTGAACCTGCGCCTCATTCGCTCCGGCGGCTCCGTGTGGCAGTCGCCGCGCATCGTGTCCTGGTATCGGCCGAGAGGCGCCATTTCAAGTCTGTGGCGACAGTATTTCCAGTACGGATTCTGGAAGGTTGCGGTAATCCGCAAACATCGCATCCCCGCGTCCTGGCGCCATCTGGCTCCCGGCGCGTTCCTTCTCAGCCTCGCCGCGCTTGCCTGCCTGGCCTTGGTCGGATTTGGAATGGGATCGCCGGCCCTGGTGAGGTGGTCGGTGGGACCGCTTGTCATAGCCATTGGGACCTACCTGGCCGTGCTTCTCTATGCCGCCTGGCGCTCCGCCGCTCAGGAAGGATTTGAACTGTTCTTCCTCCTGCCCATCGTCTTTGGCGCGTATCACTTCTCGTACGGTTCTGGGTTTCTGGCCGGATTGATACACGGAACCAGGTCAAACAGGCCTGGAGAACCATTTACAGCACTCACCCGGTGACTTCGTAACATGATTGCAAAAGATGTTCTGCTGGCGGAGGGAGTGCTCATACACCACCCTGACCTCGTCAACCTGTATGGCTGCTCGATCGGCGAGGGCACGCGGGTTGGAACTTTTGTCGAAATTCAGCGCGGAGCCGTCGTCGGGCGCAACTGCAAGATCTCCAGTCACAGCTTCATCTGTTCCGGCGTCCGAATTGAAGATGGAGTGTTTATCGGGCATGGAGTAATGTTCATCAACGATCGTTATCCAAGCGCGGTCAATCCCGATGGCAGCCTACAAACCGATACCGATTGGGAGTGCATCGAGACGCGCGTGGAAACAGGCGCCTCGATCGGAAGCAATGCGACCATATTGGCCGGCGTTGCTATCGGTAAGGGCGCCCTCGTTGGCGCTGGATCGGTAGTCACCAGGGACGTTCCCGCCGGAACAGTGGTGGCCGGCGTCCCCGCCCGCCGGATCGCTTCACAGCGCAGGCAGTCCTCAACGTCCGCCGCCACACTGTAATTCGCCGTCCGCTCCGACATCAACCACAATGCAACGTTCACTCTCACGTCTGTTGAGCCGCCCTTGCCTGGTCGCCTCGCTTCTTGTTCCTGGGCTTATGGCGGCAACGCCCAGTCCAACCGGCTACTGGAGTTTGAACACCTCCGACGTTGCAGCAACCCTGGCCTTGGACCGTTCCGGAAACCACATGGACGCGACCATCTACAACGCCGGGGCAGTAACAGGAAAAATCGGCCAGGCCCTCAACTTCAATGGCGTCGACTCTCATCTCCTATTGAGTAACGAGGTCGCGTTGATGCAATTAACGGGCGACTTGACCATCGCGACGTGGATCAGGACGACCAACGCAGTTCGCGATGAGGCCGTGGTTTCGAAGTATGACACCACCGGTGCTGAATCCGGCTATATGTTGAAAGTCACGAGCAGTGGCACGATGGCGCTGCGCCTGGGACTTGGCAATCTTGCAAGCGGTCCGCGCGAAACCTCTGACACAACCCGGATCAATGACGGTCAGTGGCACCATGTCGCGGTAGTGATAACACTCGGCCAGGATGTCAGGTTCTATGTGGACGGGTCGCTCACTTCCGCATCCCCCACAGTTGCCGCGACAGGCATCACCGCGTCGCCCACGGTCTTCGGCTATAGCGGTCATGCTGCTTACGGCGAATACTTTACCGGTTCACTGGATGAAGTCACCATCTTCCGGCAGGCGCTCGCAGCGGCGGAGATTCAGCCGCTATATTCGAACCCTCAGGACTACGACCTGACCGTGAAACGTACGGCCACCGCGCGTGCTTTAT
>JAOAPQ010000657.1 GCA_025462965.1 Bryobacterales bacterium | reverse complement strand
ATGCTGCAGGCGATGAACACCGGCGTCGAGGGATCGATGAGCACTGTGCACGCGAATTCGCCGAAAGACGCGTTCTCGCGCCTGGAAACCATGGTCATGATGGCGGATCTGGAGATCCCCACGCGTGTGATCCTCCAGCAGCTAGCCAGCGCCATCAAGATGGTGGTGCAGGTTTCGCGTCTCCAGGACGGCTCACGCAAGATCATGGCTGTTTCCGAGGTGCTGGGCGCGCACGACGATCATGTGGAACTGCAGGATATTTTTGTCTTCGAGCGCACCGGGATCACGGATGCGGGCAAGGTGCAGGGCCGTTTTCGGGGTACGGGTGTGGCGCCGAAGATTCTGGACCGCTTGCGCGTTAGCGGGATCACGCTGCCGGAAAACCTCTTTGACGAGGTAGTGGAAGTGAATATGGATTCCGCGGCTGTCTGATCGGGCCGGAATTTCAACTGTTCGTCCGATTTCTCCGCTTTCCGGCAAATAGAGCGTCAGACTGTGATCATGAAGTACTTCTTCTGGACTCACGACCGGCCGCCGACCTGGCGGGAGTATCCGGGCGTGGTGCTCCGGGTGGCTCTGTTTGGCCTGCTGACCGGTCCTCTTTGGGGCACTCTCTTTAACCTGCTCTTTGCCCAGCCGTTGGCCGAAGCCTTCCTTCCGTTCGGTAGGTTTCTGTGGATGTCGAGCTTAGCGGGCGCGGCATATGTCCTTTCGTTCTATTGCGCGTGCCGGCTGCCGTGGCTCTACCTTGGTCCGGTGGTGAAGGTTTACCCGGCCGGAACCCGGCGCGTCATCTTTGCGACGGTAGGCGCGCTTGGCGGCATGGTCGGGATCACATTATCCAGCGAGCTCATCAGCCTTTTGCCAGGCGCTAAGATTGCCTGGAGCGACCATTTCGGAAGCATTCTAGCGGGGGAGGCCGTCCTCGGCGCCGCCATCGCTCTGGTGATCGGGACCATCAAGACGCTAAACGCGCAGGTGCGGGTCGCGGAAGCGAAGATCCACGAGAAGGAGATGCGCGAATGCGCGCTGGCCGAAGCTGCAGCCAAAGCCCAGGCAACGGCGCTGCAGGCGCAGATCAATCCGCACTTTTTCTTCAATACGCTGAATACGCTCTCTGCCCTGATCCCCATGGACCAGGAGGCGGCGCTCGAGGTGGTTGGCCGCCTGGCGGATATGTTTCGCTACACGCTGGCCTGTTCGCAGGCGCAGAAGGTGACGCTCGCGCAGGAACTCGAGTTCGTCGGGAACTATCTCAAGATCGAGCAGGCCCGCTTTTCGCGCCGGTTAAGTGTGACCATGCCCGCGGGCGAGTTCCACGATATAGTCCTGCCCGGCCTGAGCCTTCAGCCTCTGGTGGAGAACGCGATTCGCCACGGCATCGCCAAGCGCGTGGAGGGCGGGGCGGTCGAGATCTCGGTTCACCGGAACGGGAAATCGTGCTCCGTGGACGTGTTCAGTCCCCCGAGCGCGACACCGGTATTCTTCCGCGAAGGTCACGCGCTGGCGAACATTCGCGACCGTTTGCAGCTTCAGGCGGGCGGCGCGGCGAACGTCGATATCGCGCAGGACGGCGCGGGCCGTATGCGCGTGAGCCTGGTGCTTCCCTTATGATTCGCGCGTTGGTGGTGGATGACGAAGAACTGGCGCGCGTTCACCTGATACGGTTGCTGCGCGGCGAGCCGGATGTTGAGATAGTCGGTGAAGCCTCGAACGGCATGGAAGCTCTCGAAGCGATCCAGGAACTCTCGCCCGGTGTGGTTTTCCTTGATATCGAGATGCCTGGAATGAATGGTTTCGAGGTGGTCAAGAACCTGTATCAAGCTCCCCCAATCGTCTTCGCGACGGCGTACGATGAGTTTGCTTTAAAAGCATTCGAAGCGAACGCGCTCGATTACCTGCTCAAACCGGTTCAGCCACAGCGCGTCCGCCGGACACTGGCGCGCCTGAAGCAGAGTGCCGGTCCCGAGTACCACGATGCGATGCGCGAAGTTCTGTCGCTGATGGATCGCGAGCGCGGTACGCCGCTCTCGAAGTTGGCCGTTCATCGCGGCAAGCGGATCATCCTCCTTGGACTTCATGAGATCCTGCACATCACGATCGAGGACAAGTTGGTGTTCGTCCATACGGACAAAGAGCGCTTCCTGATTGAAAAAACGGTGAGCGAAGCCGAGGAGATGCTGGCGAATTCCGGTTTCCGCCGAATTAATCGCGGCACCCTGGTTAATATGGAGCACGTTCGCGAACTGGTGCCATGGTTCTCCGGCACGTACCAGGTGAAGTTGACGAACGGCACGGAACTGGACGTGAGCCGCGACCGCGCGCGACAGCTTACGCAAGCGATGGGCGTGTAGAGTCAAAACAAACATGGCGACTGCGCAACTAGTCAGCGTCGAAGAATACTTGCGGACCTCCTATACGCCGGACGCGGAGTACGTCGAAGGAGTCGTGATTCCGCGTGCGATGCCTCAAAAACCGCATAGCAAAATGCAGGCATTTCTCATTCGCGGATTGTGCGAATTGGGCAATCCCATGGGATTTGAGGTTTGGCTGGAGCAACGGGTCCAAATCCAGGCTCCGCCGCGCCTTCATTGCAGGATTCCAGATGTCTGCCTCACCGCGGGTGAGCCCGAGGAAGACACTTTCACGAGCCCGCCGTATCTATGCGTTGAGATCCTATCTCCCGAGGACAACGCGCTCGAGCTGCGCAGAAAGGTCCAAGAGTATCTCGCCTTCGGCGTGCCATTCGTATGGGTGATTGATCCCGAGAGCCGCCAGGGAGAGGTCTACACCAGTTCAGGGATTCAATCTGTTATAGACGGCGTATTCCATGCCGGCGAAATATCAATCGACATTCGCGATTTGTGATTGCAGGGTCTCCGCACGATGAGCTTTTCCACTCTGCCATTTCACAATGGCGACTCCAGCGAAAATGATCAGCATCGCGAACATTTCGCGCAATCCGAATGCCTCCCGGAAGAATAGCCACCCGAGGGTGACGGCCACGACGGCGTTCACGTACGGGTAAATCGAGAATATCGAAACGGGCAATTTGCCGAGCGCATAAACGTAGGCGCTGTATCCGACAATCGAGCCGAATGTTGCCAGGTACAAGATTGCGGAGATGCCGCGCGCGTTCCAGATTACGTGATGGTTCGGGACCAACATCGCGATGGGAATAAAGCCGAGTCCCGCGGCCAATTGCTGGACTCCTCCGGTGACAACCGGATGCGCCCGCATCGTTATGCGCCGCTGCAGGATGGATCCCAGACACCAACTCGTGACGCCCAGCTGGCAGATCGCAAACCCGACCAGCAGAGTTCGGGCGCTAAAGCCCGAGCGCGGGTCCGGCATTACGAGCAGCGCCGTGCCGGCAAAACCGACCAGCATGCCCCATATGGTGGGCCCATGGAGCTTCGCGCCACCCGGAATCAAAGCCTCGATCCCGACCAGCCAGAAAGGAGAAATCGTGACGAAGAGGCTTGCCAGCCCGCTCGGGATATTGAGTTCGGCCCACGCCAGGCTGCCGTTCCCGACGCCGAGGATTATGAAGCCGAGCAACCCTGTCTGCCACAACTCCCGACCGCGCGGCAGATGCGCTCCTCTTGCCAGGGCGATCGCGGTTAGAATGCTGCCTGACAGCAGAAAACGGATCGC
>JAOAPQ010000651.1 GCA_025462965.1 Bryobacterales bacterium | reverse complement strand
CCTGGATGGTGGTCTCTCCAAAGTTTGAAGCGACGCTCGGAACTACAAGTCCGGTGAAATTCACAATGTTGAAAATGTTGGCACCGTTCGCGATGGACGCTGGACTCCAATTTACCGTCACAGTGTCGGTACCCGTGGCTCCGACGAGGCCGATTTGTCCGCCGCCACTGGTCCCTGTGAAGTGAAGAACACCGCCATCACTGATGTCGTGGATCTGAAGATCGAAGGTGAAGCTTGGAATCGTGACGAGGCCCGTTACGCCGGAGTAATCCACATTGAAAAACCCGTAAGCCGAATTCGAACCGGAAGACAGGTTCTGCGGCGCTGCGAGGCTGTCGGCCGTCTCATAACGGATGGTTACGGTGTTGGCACCGCTCACTACCGTGAGAGAGTTGCCGGGGGTCTGCGAGCCCACGCTCGGTGGGGTTGAGGTAATAGATCCGCCAGATCCAACCGAAGTGAACAGTGAGCCTTGCTCATAGAATACGATAGTCGATGCCTGGGCCGATCCCAATGCAGCAACAGTTAAACACCCAACGAAACCTAAACTGTTAATGAACTTCACTTAAATCCTCCGAAATTGTTTGAGACAGTACCGTGCTAATCGATACTACACTTACCCTAATGGGCTGTCAATCACAAATGGCAGTTTTAGTGATTAAACACACGGTCCGCGCTCCCGGAGTTGCTTCAGCTACAAAAGGCCGGGGGACCGACTGATGAAGCTGGCAACTTCGTCCGATACCGGCTGAATGCATCGGTGCTGGCAGAGCATTATAGATATGAGATTCGCCCTAGGGTCCGCCCAGGCGTGGGTTTGGAAGAAGCCGCCGTGTCCGAAGGTTCCGGCGGAGTAAGATTTGAAGATTCCGACAGGGTTGGTGATGACGGAGCACCCGAGCCCGTAGCCAAAACCGGGAACGAAGCCAGACTTCCATGAGCCTGTTTGGCTGGTGACCATCGCTTCCGCAGAGTGAGGAGACAGGATGCGGCGGCCGGCAAAAGAGCCCTTGCCGAGCAGCATTTGTAAGAAACGCGCGAGGTCCTGAGCGGTGCTGAAGAGGCTGCTGCTGGGCGCGACGAACGGGTGACCGGAGGAGAACGGGAGCTCCTCGCGGACAAAAACGCCCGCGGCGGATGCGTAGGCGGCGGCAATGCGGTGCTCGCGGCTGCGGGGTAGGGTGTAAAAGGAGCTCCTCATGCCCAACGGTTCGAGTATGCTGCGGTGGATGAATTCGTCGAAAGGCCGGTCCGACACGATTTCGATAATACGTCCCAGGACATTCACACCGAGGTTGGCATAGGCCCATCGAGAGCCGGGATGAAAAGCCAGGGGCTGCACTGATCCCATAGCCACGAGCTCTTTCAGCGAGTAATCGGTGGCGAGAAACGACTCCGGGATGGCGTCGATCAAGCCGGAGCAGTGGGTCATGATGTGCCGGATCAGGATGGGTCCGGAGGGCGCCGAGCCGTCCCAGAGCCGCTGCTGCCGGAAGGCCGGGATGAAGCGATGGATGGGGTCGTCAAGCGAGAGCAGGTCATTGTCCACCAGCGTCATGGCTCCCGCGCAGGTGATGGGTTTAGTGGCGGAGGTGAGCGCGAATATGGTGTCGGGCTGTGCGCGGATAGCGCGTTCGCGGTCTTGCAGGCCGACCGCTTCGAGAAAGACCGTGCGGCCATCGCGCACGATCATGCCCACTCCGCCGATCAATTTTTCTTGCGCGACCCATTCGCGCATTTCAGCGAGGAGCGCAGCGCCGGGGCGGCTGGGAGAATGGTGGGCATCGCGCTTCAGCCAGGAGGGGAGTAGCGCTGTGACGGAATTCATGCGCGAGTGGCGTCCTGCTGCGGAGCTAGCAGGTGAATCGTGCCAGCCGGGATGACGAGCGATGCGCGTGGCACCGTAGCCACGCTGGTTACCATGCCCCCGATTCTACGCCAGATTCGTCAGCAAAATCACAGGCTGTTTCGTTGGCCAATCATCCATTTGATACACTAGTCGTTTATGCTCAGTCGGTTAGAGGCGATCGGCATGTTTGAATCCGACGACCTGATCGGGATCGGAATGCAGGCGGACGCGGTGCGGCGCAATCACCACCCCGAAGGGGTGGCGTCGTATATCATTGACAGGAACATAAACTACACCAACTTCTGTACTGAGTACTGTTCCTTCTGCGCTTTTTACCGGCCCATGGGACATAAGGAAGGCTATGTCCTTCCGCAGGAGACGATTTTCGACAAGATCCAGGAAACCATCGACCTGGGCGGCACGGGAATCCTGATGCAGGGCGGATTGCACCCTGATTTGAAAATCGAATGGTATGAGGATCTGCTGCGCAACATCAAGCGCCGTTTCACCATTCATACGCATTGCTTTTCCGCTCCGGAAATAACGAACATCGCACAGGTGAGCGGCCTTTCTCTGCACGATACGATCGCTCGGTTGCGCGACGCCGGGCTCGATTCCATCCCCGGAGGCGGCGCCGAGATTCTGGACGACGCTGTGCGATATCGCATCAGCCGATTGAAGTGCGGCACGCAGGAATGGATCGATGTGCATCGGACGGCCCATGCGCTCGGGATGCGAACCACCGCCACCATGATGTTCGGCTGCGGCGAGACTATCGAGCAGCGCGTGAACCATCTGGAGATCGTGCGGCAGATTCAGGAAGACACCGGCGGTTTTACCGCTTTCATCCCTTGGAGCTTCCAGCGGGAGAATACATCGCTCGGCCGTTTCATCAAAGAAGAGGCGACGGCGGTGGAGTATCTGAAAACTTTGGCGATTTCCCGGATTTACCTGGACAATATCCTGAATATTCAATCATCCTGGGTGACGCCGGGGCTGAAGACGTGCCAGGTGGGGCTACGCTTCGGCGGGAACGACGTCGGCAGCATCATGATTGAGGAGAACGTGGTTTCCGCGGCGGGCGCGCACCACCGCGCAACGGAAGAGGAATTGCGAAGGCTGATCCGCGATGCCGGGTTTATTCCAAAACAGCGGGATACGCTGTATACAAAGTACTTCCTGAATTAGGCCAGCGGGTAAGCTAACGAGGCGGAGAGCCACTCGCCATTATCGCGCACCGCTTGACGCAGGGTGGAGCATAGCGCTTCGCGCTTTTCGAACAGGCGATATCCGTCCCGGGGACGGAGATAGCCTTTGGCGTGTTCGGGAACCTCGGCCATAGCCTCATAGCGCGCCCGGTTATCGAGCAGAGCCTTTACAAGAAAAGGCATCACGGTGGAATAGTCCGCCTGCATACTCTCGGTGGTTTGCAGATAGGTGTCCTTATCGACCTTGCCCCAGGTCACCGCTTCAGCGGGAGGACAGGAGGAGAGCGAGCCATCGGTTACAGGCGCGGTCACAATCTGGACGTCGAAGGCGTAGCCGCGCACGTCAGGGATGCCGAGAATCTGACCGAGCGCCGGCTCCGGCTGGAGGTTGAAGTTCTTCGGGACGCCGCCTCCGAGGATGAGCGTAGCGAGAGCATGCGCGGAGTTTTCGAAGAGCCCCCACCGATGATAGGCGCAGGCTTCGAATACCTCAGCGTGTAGATCCAGATCGAAACCATATGCGGGGATTAGTCCTGCTTCGCGCATGGCCCACAGTTTCATGGAGTTCAGAAACACGCTGCCATCCGCGGGCGCGCCGACGAACACCGGAATGGCGAGTTTTTGACAGGTGGAGAGCAGTCCCGGACGGACGTTGTTATGGCGCTCCTGGCGGTCGAAATACTGTCCGAGCAGATGCCGCAGCTCGGTGCCGGTCATCTTCTTCTGAAATTCAGGACGGACCAGGAGGGCGCTGAAAAAGCGGTCCTGATCGAGGAGGATTTCCTCATCGAACGCCATGTCGGCGACGCGGATGGTTTTCTCGTCGCGCAAGGCTGCGTCATCGCCGAAGATCGGCACTTCGAATATGGGGGAACCCTTTTTCGACATGTCGAGGCTGCGGTGTCCATCGTGGTAGCAGACGGCGTCGGTCGTGCTCAAATACGCGACCCACCCTGTTTCGAGGAGCGGGATCAACCATGCCTGGTGCTGGCCCGAGACGGTGACCGGCCCGGAAATGGCAAGCGTGAGCGGACAACCCATTCCAATGGCGCGATCGAGGATTTTGTAAATGCGGCGAAGGTACGCGCCTCCGAAGGCGGGAAGGCAGTGCGTGAACAGGTCTTCGAGGGTGTCGCACTCGTCTACGCGGCGGACCTCGACGGGGCGGCGATTTGGCTGCATTTCGTTTCCGACCTTAGCAGAAAAAATAGCGGGGGAAACGTGCTATGCATCGGCGAAAACGGGGCGCTTTTCGTCGTCCTCACCTGACATAGTGAAAACGGAACTCGTGCTTTTCGTCCTTGAATTCCAGAAGCTTGCCGGGCTGGTCGTGAACGGCCAACCATCGTCGGCCGTTCGGACTGGCCGCAATCAGGTCGTAGGCAGTCGCCTCCAGCCATAGCGGCTTTCTCTCGTTTTGAGCATATTCCAGAGTTCGATCCAATTTGTCGAGGTCAGCCTGATCCATTCCTATCCAAACCGCTTGCTGGTTGAAATAGCTGATTGTCCAAAGATCGGGATGAAAACGGTGAAACACAATTGGCGTGCCTGGCGCCCAGCCCTTATTCGCCGCTAATGCGAAGCGTAGCGGTGCGTTGAACTCGGGACGAGATTGCGGGTACACAAGGAACACAAAATTCCACGTCAAAAGTATGGGCACGAATAGCCGCACGGCGAGGCGAGTCGCCGGTGCGTGGCGCAGCGTCGTGCCCAGAATCGCGATCAGGGGCGGCAAGTAGAACAGACGATAGAACGTGTTTTGAGGCATCCAAACGAACAGGAAGGCAGCATAAACACCCACCCAGACGAGGAGATGAAGGGGCGGCGGCGTGACCTTCGCTCCTCGTCGTACCCCGCGCCACATCCAAATCAGGAAGGAAACTGTGGCAATCACGAGAACTGTGAGCGCAACCTTAGATATCGGATCTCCCGCAAAATCGCGCAGTCTGCCACCGAAGAACAGCCTGAAAGTCCCTCTGAGGGATAAGGCGGCATTGGTGAGCGGATTGAATGAGAACCCGGAGTCAGGCGAGTGCGAAGTGATCCACGGGAAGAGGCCGGTGATAGTCGCGTGGTCCGATGCGGCAATGTATGCGGCGAGGTAGGCTGCGGCCACGGGAATCATGGCAGTTGCCGCGTAAACCGATAGCGAGCGGCGGCTCCTCCTCAGACGCACAAGAGCGACGAGTAGAAAGAGAAAGGCCAGCTCATGAAATAACATGGCGCCCGCTTGGGCAAGCCCTGCTAGAGCCGTGGTTCTCGGATGCTCAAGGAGGATGTATGCGCACAACAAGAGAAATATTGACGGCACGTAAGCGTTGGCGTCAGTGGCAAATTTCCACCATGTGGCTGAGAATGCAAAGGCGAGCGCCATCGGGACACTGAGAGTCGCCGGGACGTCTCTTAGCCGAAGAGATATGTAGAGCAAGATGACACAGAGTTCCGCAAGGACGCTATTAGCAGCCTGCAAAATGAAAAGCGCGCGAGTATGGACTCCAACGGTTTTGGTCAAATCGTAGAGCCATGCTCCACACAAGGTGTACGCAATGTGGCTCGGGTGAACGAGGGAGGCAACGGGAAGCTGCTTCTCGATGTTGATTGCGAATGCAACTCCGTCCCAGTAAAAGTCGCGGGTGGGCAGGGTGAAGTAGAAGATGAGCGGCAATACGAGTAACAGAGCGCCGCGTTGGCGTTGCACGAGGCGGATTCGCGGAGAACCGGTCTCGGACATGACTCCATTGTGCCTTGCCGGTACAATCGCAACTGTGGATAGCAGAATATGCGGAAGGTTTCTCTAGCCGACAAGTTCGGCGAATTTACGGAACATTGGAGTCCGAAGATCGCGGGCGAGCTGAACGGGCAGCACGTGAAGCTGGTAAAGTTCCAAGGCGATTTCGTCTGGCATCACCACGAAGCCGAAGACGAGTTGTTCCTGGTCGTTCGCGGCGGGTTCCGGATGGACTACCGCGACGAATCGGGCCAGGAGCTGAGCATGGACATTTGCGAAGGGGAGTTCGTGATAGTGCCGCGCGGGATGGAGCACCGGCCGTGCGCACAGGGAGAAGCACAAGTGCTGCTGTTCGAGCCGCTGAGCACGCTGAACACCGGCAACGTCCGTAGCGCGCGGACGATTGAGGCACCCGAAAAGATCTAGAAAGCGGGCACGATCGGCAAGCCCTTGCTGCGCAGAATCGCTTCAATATCGGCGGGACGCAAACGGCTCGCGTCGTACTCCACCATCAGGGAATCGAGGGAGGGCGAAAGCTGAATGCGCTCGATACCATATACCGCCTGGGCGTCGTTGATGGCGGCCATCAGCGCCTCATCGAGGGGCCGTTCGAGGCGGAAGTGAATTTGCACTTTGGTCAAACGCCAATTATAAGTCAGGCCCAGTGATTCAACGGCCCCGCGCCCAGGCCGAGGCCCGGATTGGTCCGAATGGCAGCGGTCACGAAAGCCTTGGCGCGCTCGACCGCCTTCGGCAGCACCAACCCGCAGGCCAGCAGAGCGGTAATCGCAGCGGAATAGGCGCAACCCGTTCCATGGGTGTGCGGTGTTTCGATGCGCGGGGCGGGGAATTCGCTGTATCGGCCTTCGTACAGCAACACGTCGATGGCTTGTTCGCCCTCCAGATGTCCACCCTTGACCAGGACAGCGCGCGCTCCAAGATCGTGTAGCGCCGCGGCGGCGCGCCGCATATCGGACACGCTATCGACCGGGAAGCCGGAGAGTGCAGCGGCCTCCGAGAGGTTCGGAGTAATCAATGCGGCATGGGGTATCAACGCACGCAGGTTCATTGTCCCGAGCGCCGCGCCGCCCTTGCTGAGCATCACCGGATCTACCACGAGCGGGAACCCGAATCGTTCGGCTGCGCTGGCGAGAGCCTGGACGATCTCAGCACTCCCCAGCGCGCCGGTTTTTGCGGCATTGGGCGGAAAATCCTCCAACAGCGCGCTCAACTGGTCGATTACCAGTTCGGCGGGAAGAGTTTCAACCCGCTGGACACCAAGCGTGTTCTGCACGGTCAGCAGCGTGGCGACGGCTTGCCCGTAGACCCCGAACTGGTGAAAAATCTTGAGATCCGCTTGCAAACCCGCGCCGCCGCTCGGGTCCGAGCCGGCGATGGTGAGGGCAACGGGAATCACTCAATGGCCAGCGTAACACCCGCCTGGCTGGGCACATTGCCGGCGAGCAGTACAACAGGCTGCACACCGGTGGCGTCGGGCGGCAATTGCACGTTGATCTGAGTGAGGCCGATGAGCCCCGGAGCGTCGCCCGAAAACTGCAGTGTGCCCGCGCGCGTTCCCACAATAACGCCCAGGGAATTGTTCTGACCCGCGCCGGTCGCGTAAAGCGTAACTACCGATCCGGCGCGGGCCGGATTAGCCTGAGAATTCACCGTGCCGTCCTGGTTGGTCGCAACCGCCTGCCCGGTGCCGCCGCCGAGCGCAAACAAACCGGGGGCGGCGTTCGCCACGGCAAGGGTCACTGCGGAAAAGGGCGCACCTGGATTGTTGAGCTGCATCCTCGTTGCGCTCTGGTTCGCCACCGCACAAGGTACTTGCGCGCTGATCTGGTTCGGCAATGGCGAGACGGTGGCTGCCGGCTGGCCGTCGAAGAGGACCTGCGTGCCTGCCGCGCCGGCATTGATACCGAAGACACTTACCAGAGAACAGGCCGCCACGGGACCGGGCAGCAGCGTGGCGGCATTGACCACCGTGATATTCGCGACTGCCGCTTCCGTGGGGGCGCCCGGCGCGGGGGTGAGACGGCGGATGCGCTGGTTGCCGGAATCGGCGACGTAAATGGAGCCCGTGGCGCTATCGATGAAGAGGCCTGACGGAGACGACAGTTGAGCGGCGGTCGCTGTATCGCCGTCGCCGCCGAAGCCTGGGGTGCCCGTGCCCGCGATCACGGTAGTGTTTCCATCCGGCGACACCGCCAGCACGCGATGGTTTCCTGTGTCAGCCACGTAGACGTTGCCCGCCGCATCGACGGCGACGCCGCGCGGTTGATAGAGCGTCCCGGTCGCCACGGTTGTCACAATTCCATCGGGCGTGAGCTTCCGAACGCGATTGTTTCCGGTGTCCGCGAAATAGAGAGCACCAGTGCCATCGAGCGCCAGACCGGCAGGGCTGTCGACCTGAGTGGCCGTCCCGTAGCCATCTCCATTCCATCCGCGAACGCCGGTGCCGGCAAGCGTGAGGAGGATGCCGCCCGCGTTTACGCGCCGGATACGGTGGTTGGCCGTGTCCGCAATATAGAAAATCCCGGCGGCAGCCGACGCTACGCCATTCGGAAGCAGTAGCGAAGATCCCGTGGCCTGGAAGCCCTCACCTGTGTAACCGGGGCTGCCGTTACCGGCTACGCGAACGAGCGCGGAACCCACGAGACTACGGACCGATTCTCCGGCGGAATCGGCGATGAGCAGATCGCCCGAGCTTCCGAGGGCGAGCCCTGCGGGCGACGAGAGCCCCGTTGGGCCGGCGGCGGTCGAAATCGTGCCAGATGGGGACACGGCGCGGATGCGTGAATTTCCCTGGTCGGCAATCCATAGCGTGCCGCTTGCGTCGAGCACCGCCGCGGACGGCGCGTTGAGGCGCGCGGCGGTAGCGGGCCCGCCATCGCCACGCAGCAAATACGACCCGTCTCCGGCGATCAGTGCCTGCGCGCCACCCGGAAGCACC
>JAOAPQ010000646.1 GCA_025462965.1 Bryobacterales bacterium | reverse complement strand
AGGCAAACGGGCCTCATATCGATCCGGCCTGGCAAGCGTTTCTGGAACACTGGCTGAAACCTCGATAAGAGGTGCCCATTGGTTAACAACAATCAGGCGGTGTTTGAAGCATCCTAGAGGCAGGTCGCGTGTGTGGCAAAGCCCAATACGATTCTGGCGTGGTACCGGCGGCCGATCGTCCGGAAGTTCGATGGCTCGAAGCACCGCAGGGAGCCGCGTCAAACCCCGGAACAGCGCGAGAGAAGATAGGTAACCCCTTCAGCTTCCGAGTGGTCGACCAACCGTCCGGAATCGGCCACACAGCAGTTCGACGAACGGAGCGATGATCCGAAAAAGCCCACCAAGACAGAGCGACAGTGAGGAAAAACGAAAGCCCGTCGCGTTGAACGGTGAAGAAGGACGGGCCGCTCCGTAACGCGTCCTGCAAGTTCCAGAGTGTTTCAGATTCACGAAAACCATGGGCAGCCTGAGCGGAAGTCGTGACGGTTTTACGGAATCATTATCGGACACGCGGCAGCTATATTCTGGCGACGGTTCGGAACGACTATGCCAACGAGAACAATGCGCAGCCAATGATGGAGTGTCGACCCGAACCCTGCGAGCGTGTTTAGTATATACTTCTCGGTGCTTGCAGAGATGAAGAGAAGCATTTCGAATTACCCTGCTGCGCTTGGCGGCAGAGGCAAAATTCCCCCAGCTATGTAAACTACAATCTTTGAAAACGGAGTTAGATCGATGAGACTGAGTCGTATTTCCAATGCCGCACTGGCATTCATCGCCATGCAAGTGGATTATGCCGCCGCATCTTGCGTAGTTTTGTTGGTCGTCGCCGGGACGCCGTTCGAGGTCCAGGCGCAGGTCAACGGTTCGATCAATGGAACTCTGGTGGATGCCACGCAAGCCGCGGTTCCCGGTGCCCTTCTGGTTCTAAAGAATACTCAGACCGGAGAGACGCGCCGGTTAAACACTTCGGAACAAGGCTACTTCAACTTCACTGATCTGCCGCGCGGTGAATACAACATAAGAATCAATGTTCCAGGATTTCGCGAACTGGTCATCGGTCCGGTAGTGCTTACGGTCGGCCAGCAGATGACGGTTCATCCCATGCTTGAGGTAGGGAGCGCGAGCGAAAGCATCGAAGTCAACGCAAGTCCAGCGCCGGTTACCACCTCAACCAGTTCCCTCTCTCAGTTGGTCGACAGCAAACGCATCGAACAATTACCCCTCAACGGCCGGAACGTGCTGCAATTGGTGGCGCTGCTTCCGGGAGTCGTGCCAGCGGGAAATGGCGGTCAGTTTGGCGCTGTGCAGACCACGTTCAGTGTATCGGGCGGGAGAAACGTCGATATGAACTTTACGCTCGACGGCGGGTTTAACATGAATCCGTTCTACGGTATCGCCAACGAGTACCCCAATCCAGATGCGCTGCAGGAGTTCTCGGCGACAACGCGTAATTTCAGCGCTGCCTTCGGTCGCGGGACGTCTTCGGTAAGTGCGGTCACTCGCTCCGGGACCAACAGCTTTCACGGAACCTTGTTCGAGTTCCTGCGCAATACGGACCTGGATTCGCGGCCGTTCTTTGCCTCGATCCGATCGGTTTTTAAGCGCAACCAGTACGGGGGCACGGTCGGAGGTCCTGTGATCAAGAACAAACTGTTCTTCTTCGGCAGCTACCAGGGGACAAAGGCCCGCGGCACGCCCGGGGACGTTAGATACCAGACCCTGACGCTGGCCCAGAGGACTGGTGACTTCTCGGCTTTGCCGAAGCCGATCATCGATCCCAACACCGGCGTCCAGTTTCCGGGAAACATTATCCCGGCGTCGCGAATACGGCCGTTTGCCAGCACCTATGTGCAGACCGAACTGCCGCTGCCCAATTCGGGCCCGAACTTCTACGACTTCACTCCGGTGGGAACCATGCTGGACCAGAACCAGTTCATAGTCAAGATGGACTACTCGGTGAGCGAGAAAGACAAACTTACGTTCCGCTACTTCTATAACGACGTTCCACAGGTAGGGCAGGCGAGCAATGTCGGACCAGACTGGCTGGACAGCTATCCGACGCGATTCCAGAACTCGACGTTAGGTGAGGACCACCTGTTCTCTCCGAGTTTGATCAATACGTTCCGAGTCACTTATGTTCGCAGCTCTTTCGGCGTGATCGCCAAGAAGGACTTCTCGTTAACGGGCCTCGGCCTCCCCATCAGCCTTGCGAACATCAACTCCGGCTATGGACTCACCGCGCAAGCCACCTTGAATATGTCCGGCTATATATCGGCGGACACCGGCGCTCCGACGCGCGACATCATGCCCACCCAGCATGTCACCGACGCGCTTTCCTGGTTCAAGGGACGGCACAGCATGTCATTCGGGTTTGAGCTCTATCACAATCGCGTGAACGAACTGCAGAACTGGCAGAGCGGCGGGAACATGTTGTTCAACGGGTCGGTCACAGGGGATGCTGCAGCGGACATGCTGCTCGGTAGATTTTATTCACTTCACCAGGTGACGGGTCTTACTTCGCGCCTGCGCCAGACACTACCGAGCTTTTTTGTGCAGGACGATTTCAAATTCAACCGCAGGTTAACGATCAATTTGGGACTCCGGTGGGAGCCTTACTTCGGCTATGTGTCGGAGAACAGCCAGTTGATGGAGTTTGCTCCGGGCAAACAATCGACCGCGTTTCCCAAGGCGCCGGTGGGATTGTTGTATCCGGGCGACAATGGCTTGCCCGCGAGTATCATCGGGAGTCGGTTGAACAACTTTGCGCCTCGTGCCGGGCTGGCCTGGGACGTGCGCGGGGACGGCAAGACCTCTATCAGGGCCGGATTTGGCGTGTTTTGGGTGCCTATGACCATCGGCATCAATCTAAACCGCTTCACGTTGATTCAGCCGTTCACGACCGATTTGACCGTCTTTGGCGGGGACGCTTACAACATCTTCGGTGGCGCGCCCTTCAACGGTGTAAGCCCGTTTCCCCGTCCGAGCGCTGCCGATCTGAATGCATTGAAGCAGGCGGACTTTGTGCCCACAGCGAACGAAAACAGTTTTGGCCTTCCGTTCAAGACACAGCAGGATTACCAGTGGAGCTTTTCGATCCAACAGGCTATGGGGAACAACGCGGTTTTGGAAGCCAATTATGTTGGTAGCTCAAGCTCGCACCTGTTCACGACCGTTGAGGGGAATCCGGCGGTTTACATTCCGGGGCAGTCCACCGTGGCAAACACGCAAGCACGACGTCTGAACCCGCAGATCGGGCTGATCAATAACACGCTGAGCGCGCTCAGTGCGAACTATAACAGTGCGCAGCTGTCGTTCAATAAACAATATTCGAATGGCTTTACGGTGCTCGGGTCGTATACGTTCTCGAAGGCGCTCGGGATTGGAACCGGAAGCGTGGGTGCGGGGAGCAACGGCCCAAGGAATCCGAATAATTACCGGATGGACTACAGTGCGCTCAGTCTGAATCGGACGCATAACTTTGTTACTTCGGCTTTGTTTGATGTTCCTTGGGGAAAGGCCGGTTCTCCAGCGTGGCAGCGGCTCACGGTAGGCGGGTGGCAGTTGAGCGGAATTTTCAGCGCTATTAGCGGCGCGCCGTTGTCCGTGTTTTCCGGACTCGATAACTCGCTTACGGGTATCGGGACCGATACGGCGGACCTTATCGGCGACTGGCGCCTGAATAACGGCCGTAGCAAGCAGGACCGCATGGCGAAGTATTTCAATACAGCCGCGTTCAAGACCAATGCCGCCGGCACCTTCGGAACCTCGGGAATCAATTGGTTGTATGGGCCGGGAAGTTGGAACATTGATATGGCCGCAACGAAGAACTTCCAGATCACGGAGCGCAAAAGGTTCGAGTTCCGGTCGTCGTACTACAACCTGCTGAATCACCCGAACCTCGGAAACCCCAACACGACGCTAACGAATGGGGCATTCGGAAGGATCACGTCCATGAGCAACTCGCCGCGCGTGATCGAGTTGGGGCTCAAGTTCGCGTTTTAGGACCCCGAGGATTGCTAGGTCCACGGCAGGAGGCGAGATCAGCGCCGCCTCGAATCCGCAGATGATCTCAGTTGTCGCGGCCGTAAAGCGCACCAGGGTGCCAGCCGAATCGCGGCTCAGGTTCCATACCGCTGGCGGCACCGTGCTTTCCGCCCGCTCTGGCAGTCGGTCGTACGGCAATTTCACGTCCTTGAAACCCAACTCTTCCACGGTCAGCTTCTTGGCCTCCACCCACTCAAACTCGGGCGCGGGCAGCAGTCTGAGCCAGCAGCGGCGCGCTGCTCAAGGTGAAAAAACTGTCGACGGTTCATTCAGCAACAGTCTACCTAAACGCAAGAAACCGGCCTTGATAATTTCCTGCCGGCAGGAGCCGCGTCGTGGCCCAGCGCCGCAACCTCCAAAACCTATTGCGACTCGGCCTTCTGCAGTGACCCCGCCCGATTAGCCGATGTGCGGTGACAGCTGCTGTGAGACTGGCTCCCCCCCGCATCGAATCCATCGGCTGTCCGGATGAAACGGTTTGTTCGGGGCTCGGCGTGGCCCAGCGCCACAATCGTCTACGGAAAGATGATATCGTAATCTCCGCCCGAGAAGGATCAGTTGCCGCGTTTGCGGAGGGGTCTGGACGGCAAACTAACGTAACGGGGAGTCCCAGCATGTTTTATCGCCTGCTCTGTCTGATCACGGCCTTCTTTTTGATTACGGCGGCCGCACTGGCGCAGTTCGAACTGGGCGCGGTGGTGGGAACTGTCCAAGATCAGTCCGGTTTGCCGATGCCGAACGCGACGGTGGAGATCCGGAGTCTGGCAACCAACGCAGCCCGTCAGACCTCGACTTCAGCGGCGGGCGAATTCGATTTTCTTGCTCTCCAACCGGGCCGCTATCTGCTGCGTGTTCAGCAAGCAGGCTTCAAAGAGAAGGTGCAAAGCTTTGAGTTGGCGGTGGGCCAACGAGCGGAAGTGAATGTGGCGATGGATGTGGGGGCGGCCAACCAAAGCGTAACGGTTGGCGAAAGCGTGGTTGCCGTGGATACGGCTTCCTCAGACGTAAGCAATGTGCGAACGCGACAGCAGGTTGTGGACCTGCCGCTGAACGGACGTAATTTCACGCAGCTGGTGCAACTCGCTCCGGGGGTGAATAACCACGGCAATTCCACGAACGTTTCCAATGGAGGCTACACGGCGGGACGAGGCACCAGCGGAGCCGTGGTGAACGGGAACCCTTCGGACATTGGAATCTATCTATTCGACGGTATTCAAAGCGTCGACGCGGACGCGAACGTTTTGATCTTCTATCCGCCTGTCGACGCCATTCAGGAGTTTAAGGTTCAGACGAGTGCGGCACCGGCGACATACGGCGGCGGACCTTCCATCATCAACGTTACATTCCGCTCCGGTACAAATCAGTATCACGGCGCCCTATATGAGTTTCTGCGGAACTCCGACTTCGATGCGAAGAATTACTTTGATTCGCACGTGAACCCAATTCCACCCTTTCACCTGAACGAGTTTGGCGCGAACGTGGGAGGGCCGCTGACGGTTCCGCACTTATTCAGTGGGAAAGACAAACTGTTCTTTTTCGCGGACTACGAAGGGAAGCGGGTCAGTCAAGCTCAAACGTATATCTCCACGGTGCCGATTGCGTCGTTCCGCACGGGGGACTTCTCGGCGCTTTTGCCCAAAACCGTTCTTCATATGCCGGGGACGACCACGCCGCTGCCTGGCAATCAGGTCCAACAGATTGATCCCACGGCGGCGAAGCTGATCGCGCTCTATCCGTTGCCGAACATACTGGGAGCCGGGCTGGTGAGTAACTACCTATACAATGGCGCGTTGGTCAATAACATCGACCAGGGCGACATCCGAGTGGATTACAGGACTGATAACTCTTCCATATTCGGCCGTTTCAGTAAGGAGAATCCCTCTACGACTAACCCGGGCTACCTTCCGACACCGGCGATTGGTGGCGGGCCGGGATACCCGGGTCAGACGCTTGCGCCGGGGAACCAGGTGGTGGTTGGCTACGGTCGATCGTTCGGCGCTACGAAGTACTTTCAGGCGCGGGTGGGTTATTCACGGCTGGTGGAGGATATTGTCGATTTCGACAGTACGCGGGGGAATCTGGCGGAACAACTGGGAATTCCGAATGCGAATGCCGGAGGCGCTCCCGGTTTGACGAACTTCAACATTTCCGGGAATGCGGGTTTGGGCGACGGGAACGGCAATATCAAGAAAGTGAATAATCTGTGGCAGGTAGACCAGGCGTTCAGCTGGGTCAAAAACAGCCATGAGCTGACATTCGGATTCAACTGGATGAGTACGCGATTTGCTTTCCTGAGCCCCGCTCATCCGAATGGAACATATACCTTCAATGGTTCGTACACGGGTTATGGTCTGGCAGATTTTCTGTACGGCCGTCCGATCAGTTCGCAACTGGACTTCGCGCAATATTTCGACCTGATCCGGTTCCGCCCTAGTTCTTATGTGCAGGATAACTGGCGGGTGAGCCAGAAACTGACTGTGAATCTTGGGTTACGCGACGAGATGGTTACGCCCTGGACAGAGCGTCACAACCGGCTCGCGGTGTTCGACCCCTCGAATGGGGGCAATCTGATTCCGGTGGCTACTCCGGCCCATCCGAGCAACACGGTAACGGACGGGCGATTTACGAACTTCGGACCGCGAGTTGGGTTTGCGTACAGCGTCGATCCGAAAACTGTTATTCGCGCGGGGTTCGGCATCTTCTACGCTTACGAGACTTACAATTCCAATCCGCAGGCGAAGAACGCTCCGTTTAATGGATCGATCATCACGACGAACAGCACGGGCGCCGCCGGTTATGCGGCGGCGCTGCCGGTTTCCGCCGGCTTTCCGGCCGCACGCCCCAGTCTTTTTCCGGCGGCGGGGACGGCTTTTCAGGTATTTCAGCGGAGCTATCTAAATCCTTCGGCAAACGAGTGGAACTTCAATATTCAGAGACAGCTCACGAGTCACGACGCTCTTTCAGTGGCGTACGTGGGCCAGAACGGCGCGCATCTTCTGATCAATCCAAACATCAACCAGGCGCTTCCAGGACCGGGAGCCGTAGCGAATCGGAGGCCCTATCCCAACCTGGCTGACGGGACGCTGAACTGCACGTGCGCCAACTCCTCATTCAATTCCCTTCAGGTGACGTATAAGATCAAGCTCGCGTCGGGACTGGACTTTCAGGGGGCCTATACGTATGCGCACAGCCTCGACGATTCCAGCGGCAACTCCAATGCGACCGGCATTCAGAACCCAGCGAACCTAAGGCTTTACCGGGGCAATTCGGATTTCGACGTGCGGCACCTTATGGTACTGAGCTGGTCGTACGATCTTCCTTTTGGGCGCGGCAAGAGATTTGCGGGCGGCGCTCACCGGCTGGTGCAGAGCGTCGTTGGCGGCTGGCGCCTAAATAGTATTGAGACCTTTGCTAGCGGCGCCCCGTTGACCCCGGTTATGGTGAGCAGCCTTCTGAATTCCGGCAACGCCCCCCAGTGGCCGAATCGCATCGGTTCGGGCAGGCTTGCCGATCCGACGATTCACGGGTGGTTTAACACCGCCGATTTCGTATCTCCGGGTAACTATACCTATGGCAACTCGGGCCGCAACATTCTGTTTGGGCCTGGTACAAAGCAGGTAGACCTCTCTCTGTTCAAAGACTTCGCTTTCAACGAGAGCGCAAGCCAGCGGCTTCAATTCCGGGCCGAGGCTTTCAACGTTCTGAACACGCCTCAGTTCAACAACCCGAATGC
>JAOAPQ010000612.1 GCA_025462965.1 Bryobacterales bacterium | reverse complement strand
TTAACGACAAGCTTTCGCCTGCGCCGCCGAATACTTGCGCTAGCCCGGTGCTCCTTATTCGGGTCACTGCAAACGGGGCGTGGTTCGCCGCCGGGATCCCCAGGTAATAAACAGCCAACTTGAAGGCGGTTTGGTGAAGATATTCGCCAGTCACAGGCACACGCAGCTAATAGTCGCCCCGTGGGTTTGCTGAATGACCAGTTTGTTGAGAAGCGCGCCGGAGCGCGTGTGAAGATTAGCGCCTCCGCAGCGATGGCGTCTGCCAGTGGGGAGCGGGATCGCGTTCAGCGAGACGTAGGAGAAGAACCAGGCCCTCCCGGTCATCAAACAGCCGGTGGACCAGTCTATAAGTTCGATTGACGACATCGATCATGAGTTGGTTCATCTCTTCATCGTTCAACCGCGAGACCTGCGGCCAGGGAATGGCGCGCCATACGGACTGTTCACCAAAACATCCGAGCAGTCGCCCGCAGCCGAGTCCGGCGAGATGCCTGCATGCAGATCTTCCAGTCCTGAGTTCCGGAAGCACTCGAGTACGATCAGCTTTGCAAGCCGCTGTTGCAGGACCGGCTCCGTAAGGATCCCTCGTATGGGGTCTGATGATTCCATGTTTCCTCACTCACGAATCACATTCTCGTCCTCGAAGTATTTACGCCGCCCGATTGTAGTACTTAAAAATTCAACGAGAGTTGCCGCAACGTACTTTTCCCTCCCGGCTCTTGCTGGCGCTCGAAAGCAGCCTTCAATGCCGCCGTCAACTCCGGAGACGCCGGCATCGCTAAAATCTCAGACAACACGCTCCTATCAACCTGGGTTGTAGACAGCTTTTTTATCACTTCTTCTGTCACAGCATCTGCCGCTCTACATGGCTGGACCACTAAACAGGCGTCGATAGAGGAGAGGGCGATTCTACCAACAGTGGTCATTCTCATTGCGGTGGTTGGAGCTGTGAAGGTGCGGCTCTTAAAAAGAATAGCAACCGCTGCTTCGCTGGTAGCAGGATCCTGTTCGAGCACCGCGAGCTCTTTGCTGTCCGGCGACCAGGCCGGGCCGACCGGGACAGTAAGCGTCAGCGAGACGTCTCAGTGAGGAAGCGCCGGAATTGCCGGCCGACGCCCTTGATGGGCCGTCCGCCCTTGTACAATGGTGCATCGGCTTGCCATGCACATTCGCGATATCTTCGCCTCCGATCGGACCACCGTCTCTTTTGAATTTTTCCCTCCTAATACTGCGGTAGATGCCCAGGCTCTCTATGAGAACATCGCTCAGCTGGAGGCGTTACAACCTTCTTTTGTTTCCGTAACGTATGGGGCGGGCGGCTGCACGCGTGAGCTGACTCATGACCTGGTGATCAGGCTGAAGCAGACGACCACGCTCGATCCGATTCCGCACCTTACCTGCGTCTGTCATGGCGAGCGGGATATTGAAGAGGTTCTCACCAAGTACGCTCAAGCAGGAGTTGACAACACGCTAGCTTTGGGCGGCGATCCGCCTCGCAATCTCGTGAACTATGACCGAAAGGCCGACGCTTTTCAGCATGCCGCGGATCTGGTGAGCTTCATCCGCCGGTTTAACCAGCGCGGCGGACATCCTGACGCCAAAGGTTTTGGTATTGGCGTGGCTGGATTTCCTGAGGGGCATCCGAGCACTCCAAACCGGCTTGAAGAGCTAGATCACCTGAAGGCCAAGATCGATGCCGGAGCAGACTATATCTGCACGCAGCTTTTCTTCGATAATCGTGATCTCTACGATTTCCGCGAGCGGTGCGAACTGGCAGGCATTCGCGTGCCGATAATTGCCGGTATCATGCCGATTACTTCGCTCGGCGGCATGAAGCGCATGGCGCAACTTGCGCTCGGCGCTCGCTTTCCTGCTAAGCTACTGCGGGCGCTGGGGCGCGCTTCGGATGACCCTGAGGCGGTGAAGCGGGTTGGCGTGCATTGGGCAACGGAGCAGTGCCGGGACTTGCTGGACAACCAGGTGCGCGGCATCCACTTCTATACATTGAACAAGTCGGACGCTACGCGACAAATCTACCAAAGCCTTGGTTTGCGGGATAGCATCACGCTGCGCCGGGCGGTGGGGCACGTAGCGGCTTAGAGAGGCTGATTACCAAATTTTCCAGCCGGCCAGTCGAGTCGAACGATCTCTGCTCATTTGGTCGCCGGTATAGAGGAGTGGCCCCGCACTCGATCATTTTGAGGAGGGGCCGATCACAGGCTGCTTTCTCAGCGAGGGGTTGTGATTGAGAAGGCCGATGAGCTCTCGACCCAGCATCCATATGTTGCCGACGTGTTCCTGAATGATCTTCGAGGCCAGTGAAGGCGGTGCGGACTTACCTTCCACAACGGATAAAGGCCGGAATGGCTTTTATCACCCGTCGATTCGTTATTTTCCCGCAGCCTTCTGGTCGATCGGAGAAGACAACCCGAGCTTTGCTCGATCTGTCGTTCGGCCGCGACCACTTTCTTGAACCGAGGCAATCCTATTCGCGTGTGATAACCTCCTTTACAACACTCGATGAGCTGGCCCCAATTCTTCTTTGATGCATTCAACTTTTTGAAAGGAAGCATTTCCCTGATTGGCGCGGGCGCCCTTTTCGCCGCTGGGATGGCGCTGGTCACCCTGTATCTAAAAAGCAGGTCAGATCGTGCTAACGAACAGGTAAAGCGCGACCACGATTTAACGAAGTGGAGAGCCGAGTTCTACCTTGCGCCCAAGCTTGAGGCCTTACGAACTTTGCACAAAAGCCTAGTCGGCAGTCACTTTCAGATCAATCTTCAGGCCAATCTTACACCGCGCGCTCAAGCTGATTATTCACTTAACGTAGAAACCCCCAAGGAGGAGTTTTTCAATGCGCTGACGACGGCGGATATTTATCTCGACGAGGACAGCAAGAAATTGATGTACGCGGTTTTGGGGTCACTCCGTCAGATGGCTTTTGCCATCTGGCTACACCTGCCCGACGAGGAACTTCCTCAGGGGATTGTCAAAAAGTCCTACGGTCCGAATCTCACAACTCCCGACTGGGATCTCTTCACTGCTTCATTTAAGGCCGCCCACGAGGAGTTGAGAGAGTTGCTGAATCCTGAGGAACTGTTTAAGGCAATGAAAATATGATTGTCGAGACCAGTTTCGTCCAACGCCCAAGCGCAGCCGCTGAGAGAGTAACAACGATTTCAAACTTCCTTCCGCTGATTTCAAACTACTTACCCCGCCTGACTCCGAATTCCCCCTTCTAATCAGTCACAATACCTACGCAAGCCGTTAGCGCTTTGCCATCTCCTACGTGCGAACCGAAAAACAAATCGCAGCCTCACGCGCCGACGACGCCAAATCTTTGCGGCCCCGTCACGCGTGCAAGGAAGCGCCACTCTCCAATGCGCCGGAACCGCCAGTTCAGCAACCCCTCAACCACCTTAGAGGGTCGAAGCCGAGCCAAAGCGCGTATCCAACGGAGCGAACCCGGCCAAATGATTGAAAGCAATCAAATCTCCCCCACAAAAGGGAACCTGCCAAACCCTGACCCAGACCCGTGGAGACCCCCAAAAACCCGTTTCACACCCAGGAAACCCACGAAACCCAAGCCCCAAGAATCTACGGCGACGTCACGTCGTAAGGCAGCGTCCAGGTAGCGCGTTGATACAGAATAACGGCCCTCTGGTGATTCACATGGGCGTTCACAAGCGAGCTCTCCGCAGTCGCCAGCCGGTTCTGCGCATCCAGGAGTTCGAAAACCGTAATCGTTCCGAGCTCGTACTTCTGCTGCTCCGCGTCAACATTTTGCTTCGCGAGGTCGCGGGCCGTAACGGCTGCCTTGATGGCTTCGCGAGCCAGTTCCACTTCGTTGTTCGCTGTCTTCACCTGCAGGACGATCTGCTGCTCGATCTGCCGGGCGTTGTAACGATCGCGCGTGCGGTTCACAAGCGCGTCCGACAATTGCG
>JAOAPQ010000600.1 GCA_025462965.1 Bryobacterales bacterium | reverse complement strand
AACCGGGTTCGGCTTGAGGGTGATCTCGTCTGTGAATCTCTAATCTATAATGACCGGTTAGCACTACGCTTTGACCGGGTGGACATTTCATGAGACTCGCAATATCCGCGATTATTTTTTGCTCGGCCGTTATAGGCGTCGAGGTCCCGAAGGAAGACTCGCGCAATACCAACACGCCAGGCACGGACACGCATTTCGCGCCGCCGGTTTACACCAGCCGCGAAGCGTGGGAGAAGCGGAAGGAGCATCTGCGCAAGCAAATCCTTTCGGCGGCGGGCCTATATCCCATGCCGCCAAAGACGCCTCTGCATCCGCGCATCTTCGGCCGCATCGAGAACCGGGACTGCACCATTGAGAAGGTCCTCGTTGAAACCATCCCCGGGTATTATCTGGGTGGAAATCTTTACCGGCCGCTGCATGCAACCGGTAAGCATCCGGCCATATTGAACCCGCACGGCCATTGGACCTATGGCCGGCTCGAGAACCAGCCCTTGTACTCCGGACCATCGCTCGGCATCAATCTGGCGCGCCAGGGGTACGTCGTCTTCGCTTGGGATATGGTCGGATACAACGACACCGTCCAGACGCCGCACATCTTCGGCAGTCCGGTCGAACAGCTCTGGTCTTTCGGTCCGCTCGGCTTGCAGGTGTGGAACGCGGTTCGAGCGCTCGATTTCGTTGTGGGTCTGGACGATGTGGATCCCGCGCGTCTCGCGATGACCGGCGCCTCGGGCGGCGCGACTCAGACGATTCTGCTGGCCGCAATCGACGACAGACTGCAATTTGCGGCGCCCGTGAACATGGTGTCTTCCATCATGCAAGGCGGCGATTTCTGCGAAAACGCGCCCGGTTTGCGTGTCGGCACGAATAACGTTGAGATCGCGGCCATGTTTGCGCCGAAGCCAATGCTGCTTGTTTCGGCGACCGGCGACTGGACACGCAACACGCCAACGGAAGAGTTCCCTGCCATCCAGAAGTTCTACGCCCTCTACGGCAAGCCCGACAACGTGGAAACGCTGCAGCTCAAAGCTCCGCACAACTACAACAAGGAAAATCGCGAGGCCGTGTACCGGTTCTTCGGCAAGCACATACTGGGCGAAACGGATGCGAAGATGTTCGCCGAGAAAACCATCCAGGCCGAGATGTTGCAGAACATGCTCGCACTTTCCGGACGCGCACTGCCCGATAACGCGATCACCTATGACCAGGTTTTCGCGAAGTGGAAGGAAATGGTCCCGCGTGAGGCGGCGAGCGCGGATGAGGCGCGGGAACGTCTGCAACTCGTTCTCGGCGCGGAGTGGACCCGTGAGGTAGTGAGCCAGCAATCAGGCGAACACGTGGTGCTGAGCCGCCCGGAAACCGGCGACCGCGTCGAGGGCGCTCTGGTGGAAGGGAAAGGCGCACCGGTGCTGATCGTGGGCGGCGGTGGAGTGCGGCTGTCTACCGGCGGCCGCCCGACACTTCGAATCAGCGGGTTCCAGCCTTCACCCGCGCGCAATCGCGAGGCGAAGCACTTCCTGACCTTCAACCAAAGCGACGACGCGTGCCGCGTGCAGGATATCCTGACCGCGCTGGCCTGGCTTCACAACAAGTATCCGGGCAAAATCGAGTTAGTTGGCGTGGGGCCTGCGGCCGTATGGGCCGAGTTCGCCGCCGCCGTTTCACCGATCCCCGTGAAACTAAGTGCGGAACTCGGCGCGTTCCGCGGCACGGATGAAGACTTCCTGAAACAGTTCAACGTCCCCGGTATCCAACGCGCGGGGGGCCTCCCCGCGGCCGAGCGCCTGATCCAGACACTTAAATGACCAAGCTTGCTTGTAACTCGGGACACGACTGTGTGGTGTCTCCGAAACTCCTTGGGTTTGAGGGACACGCGGCGATAGCCGCGTTTTTCGGTGCTGATAGCCGCATGTCCGGTCATATAAACTACTTCTTCGCCAAGCCATCCAGAAACTGCGCCATGATCGGGTAAGAAATGAACTGCTGAATTGGGTAGGTCTGGAGTTTGCGGGTCAGGATCATGGTCGGCGTGCCGCTCACGCCCGAATTCACACCGAGCTTCACATCCTGGTCGATGGCGCTCTCCACCCCGGGATCGTTCACCAGCGACTGCACAGTTTTCATCTCCGCCGGTGTGAGCGCATCCGCCACGGCTGAGCGGATGTCGCCGGTTTTCGACCACGCCTCCTGATACTGAAACAGCGCGTCGCCTACCTGCCGGTACTTATGCACCCGCGCCGCGGCATTCGCCCATCGCGCGGCCTCGCGAGCATGGGTATGCTTCGGCATTGGAAAATCGCGGTAGACCAGTTGGACCTTGCCTTTGCTCGCGTAGTTAGTAATGACGCCCTGGATGGTCTGGTCGTGCAGTATCTTGCAGTGTGGGCATTCAAAATCGCTGAAGACATCCATCAGGATCGGCGCGGTGCTCGGGCCGGCAGACTTCTCGGGCGAGGTTTCGGCAGAGAGGAGGGAAGTGAGCGCGAGGAAGACAGTGACGAGCTTCAAGGGCCGGAGTATATCAGCGTTTCAAAGGATCCTCGATCCACGGCGGGGTGGCATCGATCAGGCGCCCGAGGACGGGGTCCTGCAGCTCGATCTGCTGTTTCATTTCCCATGCGATTTCGCGATAACTGAAGTGCCCTTTCACGCCGCTGCGGACTCGCGAAATGTATTCGGCTTCGGCAAAATCCATTTTGAACAGGAACCGGGAACGCGCGCCGAACGGAAGCAGATAGTGGGCCCCGGGCGGCGGGAGCTCGCGCATCTTCGCAAGAGCGCTTTCCATCGCGCGCGTGTAGATTTCAGTCGAGCCTGAAGCTGCGATCGCAGGCGGGGTATCGAAACCAAGCTTGCCCGAAAACGCCTGGCGGAACTGCTGGCACCGGCGATGGCGATGCATGTCGCGGTACGCGCCTATATCAATCGTCATATCGAAGCAGAACTGGCCGCCGCGGA
>JAOAPQ010000598.1 GCA_025462965.1 Bryobacterales bacterium | reverse complement strand
ATACTTAGCAGGTAACTTGAACGCCGAAGCTGTTCCGCAGAACCGCGGCCCCGTACAACACGTCCACCGTGAACTGCTGGGAAAGAGTGTTCGGCTGGTAGCTCATTGTGACCCTCATGCCGAAATTGCCCAGTTCCGCGTACTCCGCGATCGCACCCGTGCCGGGAAGAGGCTGCGGAAGGCGCCGGACTACCAGACCGATGCCGTTCTTAGCGAACGCCAGGTTGTGGGTCGCGGACGGTGCGCTGCCGGTTTTCGAAACAAACTGCGACCGGAAGACGAAGAAATCCTTGATCTTTCCAATGGTCCCGTCGACAATCGAACGGAGCCCGGCTTCACCAGCCGTTTGGTATTCGCTGAATCGCGGAATCTGCCGGAGCTGCGAATAAGTCGCGGAGTCAACTACCAGGTACTTGGGTTCGCTCGCCGGCAGCTTAGCGTCGAATAGCGACGATTCCGCCGAATCCAGAAGCGCTTCCGTGATCGGGGTGCCCGGGGCGCCGAGCGGCGTGTTCGCCGTAAATCCGGAGTACAGAGCGAGCAGGTCGCTTTCAATCCGCTCGGCGATGGCCACCACGGCCGGTTGCATGTACACCCGGAGGAGGTCAGGCACGGCGAGGACTTTCGTAATGTCCGGGATCTGGAAGGTCGCTTCGGCGTGTGTGTTCAGAACGATCTGAGCGTTGCCCAGATTCGGGTTCTGTGTCTGAACCGTTCCGCCTTCCGCGATGTTGTTAGCCACCAGAGTCGGCGGGATCGGGATATTCACCGTATCGCCGGCCTGCGCCAATGAAGGTTCGTAGTCGCGATTCACCAGGTTGCCCATGACGAGGTTTCCAACCAGAGCGGGCAACGCATCGGCCGCCACCAGTTTCACAATTGCGTTCGCTACGTTTGCTGAAGTTATTGCTGGCATGTTTCTCCTTGTTTGTTGTAAACTGCGCGCAAGAATCTGTTGGCCTCTTGCCTCGCCTAAACGCCTCTCAAAGTCTGAGAAGCAACTCGCAAAATCTCCTGCCTCACCCGCTCCAGTTCGGCCTTGTCCATCGCGGGACTAATCTTGTCCAGATCGATCGCGCCGCCGGTCACTGCCGGGCTTTTGTAACCCGATGTCATTCCTGATCCGCCTGGAATCCTGGCCGGCAGAAATTCGGGATTGTCGCTTACGAAACTGGCAAGGTACTCCTTCGCGGGTATCTCGCCGTTCTCGCTGTGCGCTAACAACCGGCCGTCCTCGCCGCGGAAGATTCCATCCTGCACGGCTTTGTAAGCCAGGTCCACCTTCGCGACCCCCAGTTGTTGCAACTCAGCCCGGATCGAAGAGCTTCGCTCCGCTTCCTCCGCGATCTTACGGTTCCTCTGGCTCTCTGCCACTACTTCGTTTAGCCGCTTCTCGAGCTGCTCGCGCCGCCGCCGCTCTTCGTGTAACTCCGCCTTGTAAGCCGGTTCTTTCTTCGAGACGTCTTGCCGCATATACTCCTGAACCGCTCGCTGCACGATCGCCTCGACGTCCACCGCCGGATTGTTGCCTGATTCGTCCATCTGCTCCCTCCTAAGTCTGGAAACTTTCGTCGATCTCGGCCACGATCTGGTTCTTTACGTCCTGCCGGATGTCGCAGAAGTACTTCAACGCCAGCCGCTTGAACAGTTGTTTTTTCATCGTGTCCGATTGAATATTTAGGTCCAGCAGCCGCTTCGCATCGTCCAGTTCAGTCCCGAAATCCCCGATGTCGAACTCGTCCATCCCCGAGACATCGATCAAAAGACCGTCCTGACGCGCCGTGTTGACTGCCTCCAGCACCTGCCGGATAGCGTCCTTTACCGTATCCCCGTAGTACCGGAGTATCTCTTGGGTAACTCCGAAATCACGCTGCTTGCTCACGCCGGATTGTACGGTGCTCACCTGTGACCCGCCCGCCTGGTTCATCGCGTAGCAGACGCGGTAAATTTCGTCTTTGAGCCGTTCTAGGTTCTCCGCCGCTATTTGGAATACGTGTCCCTCCGGTTCCGTCCACCCGAACCGGTCTTGCTGGCCCAGTTGGAGGTAGTACGACTCCCCCGCCAACTGATTCCACTCCTTATCCGAGTACACCACCGGCATCGCGAACAGCCCCATCGTCAAGGCCCACGCCAGCGCGTTCGATTTGTTGAAATGTTCCAATTGAAGCAGCGAAGCCTTGTTCATCAGCCACAATCCCTCGCTTACCTTCATCTCGAACACGGGCACCCGGTGCTGCGCTGCGAGTCCGTGACGTCCTTCCGCCACCAGGTCGATCGTGCCGTTTGTCCCCCCCTCGTTCGCTTCCTGGCTGTATAGTCGGAAGGTTTCGCGGTCATAATAGACCCACCGCACTTCGCGCCTCCACTCCGCATCGGTGACGCTTGCCTGTTTTAGGTTGGACGTCCGGATCACGATCCACTCGAGGTTGCCCGAGGCATCGTAACTCCAGTTGATGACGTCCTCAGGCGCATAGTCCACCAGGTACGCTCGCGACCTGCCCGATGCGTCTTCTTCCGCGCGGCTCGTAACCGCTCCAGTCGCTCTCGGAAACTCCACTGCAAAAAAAGCTCTTCCGTAGACTAAGGTCTGGGTCAGCCTCTGCCGGAAGAACTCCGCCAGTGAGGTCCCTTGTAGGTCGCTATCTCTTATTAGCTGATTAAAGAATTCGATTCCGCTCTCGTTGCTCCCCTCGAACTGCAGTACCGGCTCGCGCTTTAGCGCAGTCGCCGCGTACCAGTCGATAATCGAACCCACGTAGTTTTCGTAAAAAACTCTGCCCAGCCGCTCCAAATAGACCGCGCCTGGTTCCTTGCCCCTGCGGACCAGATACTCGGAAGCGTTAGTCCGAAATATTTCGCCGCCGCGATAGAGGTCGCTGTACCGCCGCCACACGGCTTTCCGGGCGGCATATTCCGGATGCTCCCGATTGATATATTGCATGCTCACTGTTAAGGCCTCAGAATCTAAGCGGTCTCGATTGCTCGCCTACCGTCGGCATCGCTCTGCTTTCCTGGCAGATCAGGTAACCCAGCGCATCCGACAGGTGAGTTCTCCGCCGGTCCTTCGTCTTGTCCACTTCGGTGCTGTCCGACTTGTACGAGACTTGCTCGAAGTCCCGAATCAGTTCCCGGCACCGCGGATCGATCCACATGTCCGCATCGCCGTTAGCATTCTTGAAGCGCGCGTTCGTCATCGTCACTCTGTCCCGCACGTGCGGATTGGTGGTCGGAATCCGCTGCTCAATGCGCTCACTTCTGCGTTTGAAGTGGTCCCGCACGATCTCGTAATCCGAGGATCCCTTAGTGCTCATGTTCCTACCGGAAGCGTCGCCGTAAATTACCAAGCCCGCCTTATGTCCCGGGTATCGTCGGCTGAACTCGTTGCACGCGTCCTGCGTGGTCGCCCGGTGCAGGACGATTTCGTCCAGCACGTAGACTTCTGTCCTCCGGATCTGCGCTACCACCGAACACATCGGGTCCACATTAAAGTCGAGGGCCCAAAGGAGAGGCATAGTGATGTCGACCGCCAGGTCCACCAGGTGCTTGCTTCGTTCGAATGCCCCGAACACACGGTTGCCGTTCACGTTCAAATACTCCCCAAGCACTTCCTGCTTGTAAAATGATTCGTCGTAACTGCTCCGCAGCCGGTCGTAGAAGTCCGGTACTTGGTCCAGGATGTGCCGGTTCTCGAACGGCTTCGCGACTGTTACGTCGTACTGGTCTGTATTTGACGCCATAAATTTCCGGTAAACCCAGTCGTATCCTTTCGGCGTCCAGACTGCGAAACCAGCCAGGTTGCTGGCCTTCGGATCTCTTAACCGTCCTTCAAGCCGCAGCCACGCCGCCTCTTGCGTGTAAGTCAACTCGTCCAGCCCGAACCAGGCCAGATTGGTTCCCCTGAGCCGTTCGTATTCGTCCATCGATCTCAGCAGTATCTTCGACCGGCAGTCTCGCAATCGAATAACGCTTTCCGATTTACAGTGCTCGAACGGAATCGCGTTAGTCTCCAGGATTTCGAACAGCGCGGCCTGGGTGGCATCCCGCAACATCGGGTAAGTAGGCGCTCCGATGAGGCCCGTCCGACCTGGATTCAAATAAGCCAGCCGGATAGCTTCGTGACACAGCGCTTGGCTTTTCCCTGAGCCGATCGGCCCCGAGAAGCCCCTGAATCTGGATCCGCTCAAATGAAAGCGTCTCTGCGAAGGTAACGGCTCGTAACCTATGTTTCGGTTACAGGTTCCGTCTTGTTGAACGGATCGACCCATGTCACCTTCACATGCCGGATATTTTCAGCGGATAGCTCCCTCTGAAGGTCCAGCAGTCGCGTGAATTCCGCGATCGTCATCTTAAACTCGCCGCTCGCCAGCTTCTCTCGCATACTCTCGATTGCGCTGGTTACCGCTTCTTGTAACGCTGTTCGTTGGATGTCTTCCGACATCTCGGTGTCAGTACGATCCGGCATCCACTCTCCTCGCCACTCCGTGCGATCAACTCTTCCCGACCACAAAACTAACACTGCGGTCGGACGCACTTCGACTTACAACTGGCCCAAGTCACTGAAAACAGAGAGCGGAAATGTGATCTAAATTCTGTGACCGGTACTGCCCGGTAGTCTTGCCGCGCCGTGGACTTACTCAATTACTCGAGTCGGTACACTCTCACAAACACGGCGCCGGGATTCACACCCGCCAGCCGTGCCTTGTCCTCAAGCTCAGCCCCTACCACGCGCATGTCGGTTCCGGCCGCTTGCGCGGATCCATCCTCGCCCACCAGCACCACATAATCGATTTTGACCGGAAGGTTCCCACGCAGCCATTCCAGCTGCTTGCGGCCCTCCATACCCGGCGATTCCAGACCCCACAGTGTGTAGCGCTGCCCATCGCCAACAGAGGGCTTGTAATATACCCCGAAGGTCCCCGACGCTGATTGATAATCCGAAAGGTCCACGGCGTGCCGACGGACAGCCGCCAGGGCGTCTACGTGCAAAAGCGGGTTGAATGCCAGAGATTCGGTACCAAACCTCCTCGCCATTCCGGGCGCGGGATAGTGCATCCGCACAAATCGTGATCCCGCATCTATATGCTCTGTCGCTGCCAAATAAGCTGCTACCCCTTCGCTGGCGGATTGCACATGCCTCTGAATCACCGTAAGCTGGCATACCAGCAGAAACGCCACGTAAATGCCAACCGCCCCTTGTAGCGGCCGTAGTCGGTCTACCGAGCAAATCACTAGCCCGGCCAACACAAACACAGCCCAAGCAAAACGCATTTTCACCGCCGAGCCGCCGAACCCGGAATCTGGAATTAGCAGATACAGCACGAATGCGAGAAGGGCGGAAACCGCCAGGCCGCCTCGGGCCGACCGCCACTCGCACCCGCGCATCCCCAATGCTGCAACTGCCACGAGCAATAGAATGCCGGGCCAAAGGAGGCTTTGCTCACCCGCACGCCCCACCGCGAAGGCGAAAATTAATTGTGGAAACGATTCCCACGCTTTTTGAACTTCGGGGGAGAAGTTTATCGCCCCTCTCGATCTACCTGCAAAAAGAGCCACCAGCGAAAGAGCCGGAACCAGCGCAGCCGCCACAAGCGGCAGGTTTCGCCATCCCTCGCGCCGCCACAAATTTGACCACACTGCCACGATGAACAGCGCCATCACCGCCACGAGGGTTGGAATCAGATGCGTGAAGAACAGCATTACTAGTCCCACCGCCAGGGTGATCGCGCGCCGCGTGTCAAAGTCACTCGCATGCCGGACGTAATAACCAATTACCACTGGCACGATGACCATCCCCAGATAGAAGTTATAGAACCCGCTCCATATGAACCAGGACTGAATCAGCCAGTTCCCCAGCACCCAATAAGGGCTGGCTCGTGGAGCGATTGCACGAACCCCATACGCGAACGAGAAATATCCTGCGAGAAGGCAGAAACTCATCAGGAGTGCTTCCGCGTGATCCGGTCCGAAAACTCCCATGATCCCCGCCAGTAAAATCGTGCACGTCCAATTAGGCAAAATCGATTTCTGAATGTGGTACACGGCATGATATGGGGAACTATGCCGGTGAAACAGAAGATCCTTAGCCATGAACGCCGTGTAAAGATGCGCCGGACCGTCCTGCGTTACCAGATGCTTCACGCTCCACGGAATGTATAGCTGGTAAGCCAACAGAGCGAATGAAAGGATGGCAGGCCATCGCCGCAGCTGGCTTAAAACCCTTTGCCGCCGGCTCACAGGCGCGAAACTTCCTGCATCAAACTCGCCAGTGCCTTCCGGAACTCCTCCGCGGTTTGCACATCGAATAACTCCGGATTCAGCGGTTTCAGCGTCGGCTCGAGCTGATCAATCGGCACATGCGGAGCCTGCATCCCTCCTCGTCCTCCTGGCGGCCCCCCTATCCGCGCACGGCCGATCATTCGGGGATCGCGCGCCGCGATCATCCTCCTTTCCGATTGCGCATGGTAACGAATATAAAAAACCCGGGACTCTACCGCCGATACGTTAATCGGCCTCAGATCGGCGCCCTGCTCGAATTCCACCGGGCTGCTTAAAACGATAACCACGGGCGGCTTTTCCCCGGCTGACGCAATCCTGCGCGCCACTTCGGAGACGAAGAATGCGGCGTTATGCCCCCGGTCCTCCAGCGATTTCACGTCAATGCTGCCGGGAGTCGCCTCCGCCAGTGAGCCCCTCATCTTGGACCAGTCGAGCTCATGGACATCCTCCTGGCGGAACACCACCTTCCTCCGCGTGAGATCGAGCAGGGACACGTTCAACGTCGCCTTGCTCGCCTCGATTTGAGAGATCGCCTTCAATGCCGGAAGCAGCGCGCTCAGATTTCTGTCCTGAACGCGAAACGAGCCCGACGCTTGTTCCGAAGGCGTCAGATTCACGATCACTTCGATCCGGACTTCTTGCCGGGTGTCCAACGGCAAATTCAATTTCCCCTTCACAGCCGGCCGATACCAGCTGTCCGGAGGCTCCGTCGCTGCGATGAATTCCACCGAGGGCAGGTCGCGCCACGCCTGGGGCAAAGGATCGCTCTTCAGCGGTGCAACGTGCGCACTTTGCTTCCTGATGGCGTGTTCGTTCGTCGCGGTGTCGAGTATCGCGACCGTTACTTCGTAATCCCCGGGCGTGACAAACACCGGCTGTGAATACACTACATCCGATCTCTTCATGCTCTCTTGAATCTTTTCGAGATCGATGCTTCCGTGGTCTTGGTAGACTCTCCCGGCTATGTCAGTGAACTGCACCAGGATCAGCATTTCGCCCTTGCCTCGCCGCTTCGCCAGATCGACCCCGTCCAGCCGCACCTCTACCTCGGCTGTCAGCCGCTGGTGGTTTGATAGGTAGACCGTCGCAACCCGCGACGTCCACCGGAAAGGACCCTGCTCGCCGCGCGTGAGCCACTCCTGAAATGGTACCGTCGTGAACACAGGGTCTCGTGTTCCGTCCTGCCCGCAAATGTGCCCGGTGTTTGCGAGGATCAACGCAAGTCCCAGAATTCGAATCACGCCCTACATGGTACCGAGAACGCAGCAAAGGCTCTGGTAACCCACTCACTGCTCGTTTGCGAGTGTCTCCTGCACAACCGCCTTAATTCCGTTTGTGCAGCACCAGCGTTTCTGTCGCGCCATCGGGAACTTGACGTTGGATTTCCACTGTCCACCCCAATCATTCCCGCCACGCACAAGCGACCAAATAAACTATTAGATGCACACGATTTCTCCTCGGGATTCGCTCCGGCGAAACGCACCGCTCAGGAGATGATCCGCTTCCGTACCGCGTAAAGAACCAGCTCCGCCGTGCTGTGCAGATTCAATTTTTGCATCAGGTTCGTGCGGTGCGTCTCCACTGTCGATAGCCCCAGGCTCAGCAGGTTCGCGACATCCTTGTTCGAACGCCCTTCCGCGAGCAGTTGGAGTACCTGTCTCTCCCGGTCAGTCAGAAGCTGGTAGCTGTCCTCCAGGCCGCGCTGGCGAAGATAGCGCATGTAATCTTCCAGCAAAACCTGCGTCACCTTCGGACTGAAATACGGCCGCCCCTGCAGCACATTCCGCAAGCAGGGCAACAGATCGATCTCAGCCGAGTCTTTCAGAATGTATCCCTTCGCCTGCGCCGCGAGGGCCCGCAAAACATACGATTCATCCGAATGCATGCTGAGAATAATCACCTTCGTCGCCGGACTAAGCTTCAGAATCTGAGCGGTCGCGTCGATGCCGTTCAGCTGGGGCATGGCGATGTCCACAATCGCGACGTCAGGCTTGAGTTGTTGGACCAGCGCAACCGTCTCCCGGCCATTCGCGGCTTCGGCGATCACCTGGAAGCCAGGCTCGCTCTCTATCGTGGAGCGCAACCCTCTGCGCACGATTCCGTGATCGTCCGCCACCAGAACCCGAACGGTGGTCATAACTGGGCGGTTCGCAACGGGATCATCACCGAGAGCGTGGTTCCGTGCTGGGGCGCGGAAAGGATCGAGAATGCTCCGCCCAACTCGCGCACGCGCTCCTGAATGCCCGTCAACCCGATTCCTGAAGCCTTCCCGCCATCCTCTGCCATGCCGATCCCATCGTCCGCTACGGCAAGCTTTAGAGTACTGCCATCCTCGTTCAGCCGAATACCGATGGATTTAGCCCGTGCGTGCCGGGCACAGTTCGTCAGCGCTTCCTGCACTACTCGGTAGATCGAGACCTTCTGCGTTTCCGTGAGCCGGTCTAGCGGAGCGTCGAGCTCCAGATTAACCGGAATGTCGTACCGCCGCGCGAATTCACGCGCCTGCCATTCCAAAGCCGCGCCAAGCCCCAGGTCGTCCAGCATGGACGGGCGAAGGCCCATCGCCAGATCGCGGACTGATTGGACCGTCTGCTCCAACAGAATCCTGCACTCTTGGAGCTTGATTTCGAACTCCTTCGCCGGCTCCGCATCGAAGCGCTGAAGGTTCGAGAGGTCCATCCGCAAGCCTGTCAGCATCTGTCCCACCTCATCGTGCAGCTCGCGAGATATCGAACGCCGCTCTTCCTCCTGCGCCTTCACGAGTTGCTGCGACAGGTCGCGCAGCTGCCGCTCCGCCTCTTCCGTCCTCAGGTGTTGCCGGAGCGCGACGCCCTCCAACTCGGAAATGCGGGCGACGCTTGCGATCGATACCAACAATCCGACCGCCATCGAAAGCAACGCCGCATACGAAAACGCGCTCTCGAAATGGGCTTGAGATTGTTCGATATCTTTCTGCCGGCTCCCATGATTCTCTTCGTTCAAGCGCTCGATTTCCTTCGCCAGCGCCATCGCAGCGTCTCGTCTCGGGATCGCGCTATTCCGGAGAAATGCGGGACTGAGCGATTGCTCCTGCGCGGGCGTCCAACTAAATATCGGTCCCAGTGAATCCCAATAGGATTGAAGTTGCGCGCCCAGCAGTGTGAGTTTCGGCTGATGCTCGTGCGCAATCGTCCGCTCGAGCCGTTCCAGTTGGCTATTCATTTCCGCCCGGTTTGCCAGCAGCTGCGTTTTGTAAGAGGACGCGTGCGCGGGCGATGGATCAAGCAGGTAATCCCGCGCCAGCAGTCCGGAAACCTGTATGTCGGACCGGATCTGCTGCAGACTTCGCTCGCCGTCCTGATACGACTTGTCAAGACTCTGCCAGTTCGCATATAAGCGGCGCGTTTCGCTCCAGGTGGCAAGTCCGGAAACGGCCATCAGGAGTAGGAGAACGCCAAACCCGAACACCAGGACTGGCCAACTGCGGAACCGCATAGAGGTGTTATCAACGTAACAGGGTTAGCTGCCGGCGGTAAATCCGGCATCGACGGTATCGAAAATCACCTGTTGAGGGGATATCGCTCGTCTTCCGGCGCATTTCACAATCGATTGGAAGGAACAATACGCATGAAGCTCCGAACCGCAGGCGTCGCGCTTTTCATTGCTCTGGCTTCGTTTGCGTGCACGAAGAAGAAGGTTGTGGCGACCGCGCCCTCGGCCCCGGCTCCAGCCGTCGCGAGGGACCAGCCGACGCCCGCTCCCGCGCCAAAGGTAAACAACTTCGGCGTCTATCCCGCATCCATCTCTCCAGGCGGAGCCGCTACTCTCCGATGGAGCGTGAGCAACGCGAGCAAGGTGACCATCTCCGCCGGCGTTGGCTCGGTCGAGCCTGCAAGCGGAAGCCAGAGAGTATCTCCGACGCAGACCACTGTGTATAACCTTACGGCTTCGGGTCCGGGCGGTTCGGCCGACGGAAGCGCGACCTTAACCGTCGTTGTCACGGCAGCGACCGCCGCCCCGGCTGCACATCCCAAAACCCTTGGCGAACTCGTGCAGAGCGAGGTGCGGGATGTCCACTTTGCCTATGACGCCAGCAATATCAGCGAAGAGGCTGGTTCGACGCTGGTCGGCGATGCAACCGCTCTGAAGCAGATCCTCCAATCCTTCCCGGACGCAAAGCTCATGGTGGAGGGCCACTGCGACGAACGTGGGTCGGCGGAGTACAACCTGGCTCTGGGCGACCGCCGCGCCCGCGCTGCCCGTGATTACCTGACGCGCATGGGAGTAGCCGAATCGCATCTCGACATGGTGAGCTACGGCAAAGAAAAACCACAATGCACCGAGTCGACCGAAAGCTGCTGGGCGAGCAACCGAAGAGCCCACTTCGCGGCCAAGTAACGCATCAGACATTCTTCGCACCCTCCGCTGCTGCCTTGTAGGGCGGCTCGTCACGCCGGGCGCCGATGGCATCGGCGCTTTGGCGCTGGCTCCATACTCAGACCACCGGCCCTCTGCTATCCTGAAAGCGTCTAGTGCCTTACATGCGGGTGCGTTTCGCACTTCCGGCCATTATCCTCCTGCTCTTCGGCCTAACCGGGCTATTCGCATTCCAGGCGAATTTTACCCAATACCCCGGCGAGGAGGATAACCCGGCCCCCGTTCCGCCCCGCGCCTTTGAACGCACCGAATGGGCCTTCGCCCGTCTCCGCTACCCCTCCGGCCGCTACGCCAGTTACTCCGGCTTGCGGGGGAGCTGGCCCACCGATTACCCCAAGGCCGATCGTCAGTTTGTGCAGGGCGTCGCCCGCCTCACGCGTCTCCATACTCGTTCTTCCGAACAGGTCATCGACCTAAACACCCAGGAACTCTTCAACTGGCCGTGGGTCTACGCCGTCGAAGTTGGCCACTGGGACCTCACGGACCAACAGTGCGCCATGCTGCGCGAATACTTTCTCCGCGGCGGCTTCCTTATGGTCGACGATTTCCACGGCACCTACGAGTGGAAGGTTTTCACCGACAGCATGGACCGGATCTTCCCCGACCGCAAAATTGTCGAAATCGAAAACGACGACCCCATTTTTCACACCGTTTACGACCTCAGCGACCGTGTACAAGTTCCCGGCCTCCAGTACGTCTACAGCCATAAGGTGTACGAAAAGGACGGAAAGATTCCGCATTGGCGGGCTATTTATGACGACCAGAAGCGCATCATGGTAGCCATGACATTCAATCAGGACCACGGAGACGCATGGGAGCACGCCGACAATCCGGAGTACGAACAGAAATATACGTCGCAGGCCTATCGCACCGGGATCAACTACATCATCTACTCCATGACACACTGATAATTTACGGACTGTTACACTGTGGCACGGGCACTTGCTGGTAAGGCCGGTTCTCCTCATGTTTGAGTTTTTCTTCAAATATTCGCCGTCCGCATTCGCGAAGGGACACTTCGTCTTCCTGGCGTCGTGGCCGGTATGGGTGCTCACATTGCTCGTAATTGCCGCGGGCGTTGGCCTGTTTCTCCACGTCCGCCGAAACCATGGGCTCCTCACCGGCATTCGCCCCACCGTAATATGGCTGCTCGAAACCGCTCTCGTCGCACTCATCCTGTTGCTTCTCTGGCACCCGGCGCTGAGCGTTGCCACGCTCCGCCCGCAGCAGAATGTGATCACCGTGCTCGTCGACCGTTCACGCAGCATGGGTATATCCGAGCACGGCTCCACGCGCCTGTCCCAGGCGCTCGCTCTTTGGCAGGATAAACTCGCGCAACCCCTCGGCTCGCGCTTCCAGGTCCGCGTCTCGGCATTCGGAAAGGATCTGAACCGCGTCGCCGATCCCTCGAAAATCCAGCCGGATTCGAGCGCTACGCACATCAACGATGCGTTGAATCAGATAGCCTCCGAAGCTTCCAGTCTCCCGGTCGGCGCCATCGTCCTCATGAGCGATGGCTCCGATAACTCTGGCGGCATCGATCCCGAGACCGTTTCGCACATCCGCCAACAGCGCATCCCGGTCCACACCATCGGCTTCGGACGCGAAAGCCTCATAAACGATATCGAGATCTCGGACGTCACGCTTCCCGCGCGTGCCCTCGCCAACTCCCGCCTGAACGCTCAGGTGACGTTTCACCAGGTCGGCCATAGCGGCCAAAAGACGCGCATCTCCGTTCGCGATAGCGGCAAGGTTGTCGCCTCTCAGGAAGTCACGCTCAAGCAGGATAACAATTCGCAGACTGAAAACATCGTGTTCAATGCAGGTGCCGCCGGACCGCGCACCGTCCAGGTCACAGTCGATCCGATCGGCGGTGAAGAGAACACCGCCAACAACACGCTCACTCGGCTGGTGAACGTCAGCGCACGCAAGATGCGGATCCTCTACGTGGAAGGCGAGCCCCGGTGGGAATACAAATTCATACGTCGCGCGGTGGAAGACGACCAGAATGTCGAACTGGTCAGCATGCTCCGCACCACTCCTAACAAGATCTATCGCCAGGGCATCGCGACTCCTACCGAACTCGAGGCGGGCTTCCCCACCAAGGCCGAGGAACTGTTCGCCTATGATGGCCTCATTATCGGTAGCGTCGAAGCGAACTATTTCACGCCAATCCAGCAAGAGCTCATCCGTCAGTTCGCCGACCGTCGCGGGGGCGGTGTCCTGTTCCTCGCTGGCCGCTTCGGCCTGAGCGATGGAGGCTACGCCAAGTCGCCGCTCGCCGAAATGATGCCCGTGAAACTCCCGGCGTCCGAGCAGACCTTCCACCGCGATTACTCCACCGCCGATCTCGCGCCCGCCGGCCGCGATAGCCTCATCTGCCGCCTGGAAGAAACGCCCGTGAAGAACGCCGACCGCTGGAAAAAGATGCCGCAGATCGCAAACTACCAGGTGGTGGGCGACGTCAAGCCTGGCGCCGTCACCCTCATGACCGTGACCCCGGCAGGCCGCCGCCCTGAACCGCTGCTAGTCATCCAGCATTATGGGCGCGGCCGCTCCGCCGTCTTCGCCACCGCCGGTACCTGGCGCTGGCAAATGTCTCAGCCAAAGGAAGATATGACCCATGAGATCTTCTGGCGGCAGTTCCTTCGATGGCTGGTGCAGGAAACGCCGGGCCAGG